>JAUYAJ010000370.1 GCA_030693565.1 Rubrivivax sp. | reverse complement strand
CTGCCCACCAGCAACACGGTGTCCAGATACACATGGGGGTTGAGCAGCGTGAAGGCCGCGGCCTGCGCCAGCGCGGCGCCGCGGCCGAGACTGGCGCTGCCAGCCTCCGCCTGGAGCCGGTGCGGGTGGCGCGCGCGTCGCAGTGCCAGCCAGCCATAGACCGCCAGGAAGGCGGCGCCGGCCAGCGCCAGCGCGCGCGCGAGCCCGGGGCGCTCGCCCAGTGCGCTGGCCATGCCGAGCACGCCGGCGGCGATCAGCAGCGCGTCGGCGATGGCGCAAAAGATCACGACGCTGGCCACATGCTCGCGGCGCAGGCCTTGGCGCAATACGAAGGCGTTCTGCGCGCCGATGGCCACGATGAGTCCGAAGCTCAGGGCGAGGCCTTGGACGAACACTGGGAAGGGCAGCGCCAAAGTGCTGGGTGCGGTCAACATGGGCCGAGATTGCCTGCATCCGTGGATGTAGGCAAACTGTGGTTCCTAACCGAGCCTTAGGAAAACTAATCACATGCTGGACTATCCGGCGCTCTCGGCGCTGGCTGCAGTGGTCCGCGAAGGCAGCTTCGAGCGCGCCGCCCGCGCGCTGCACGTCACGCCGTCGGCGATCTCGCAGCGAATCCGCCTGCTCGAAGAGCGCGTCGGTTGCGCGCTCGTGGTGCGCGCGCAGCCCTGCCGGGCCACGGAGACCGGCCGGCGGTTGTGCCAGCACATCGACCGCGTGCTGTTGCTTGAGCAGGAACTGCAAGTCGCGCTGCCGGCGCTGGCGCCGGATGGGCTCGCACGGGTGGCATTGCCCGTGGCGGTGAATGCCGACAGCCTGGCGACCTGGTTCGCGCCGGCGCTGGCGGCCTTCGCCGCCGAAGCGCCGGTGCTGATGGAGGTGGCCGTGGACGACCAGGACCACACCAACGAGTGGTTGCGCACCGGCGCCGTGCTGGCCGCGGTGACGGCCAGCGCCCGCCCGTCGGCGGGGTGCAACAGCCGGCCGCTGGGGGCCATGCGCTACCTGGCGGTCGCCAGCCCGGCCTTCGTCAAGCGCCACTTCGCCGCTGGCGTGGGCGCTGGCAGCCTGACCAGCGCACCGAGCCTGCTGTTCAACACCAAGGACGAGTTGCAGGCGCGCTGGGTACGGCGCCTGTGCCATCGCCATGTGGACTTGCCGCGCCACCTGCTGCCGTCGCCCCAGGCCTTTGTTGCCGCGGCGGTTGGCGGCATGGGCTGGGGCCTGCAACCCCAGGCCCTGATTGCCCGCCAGCTGGCTGACGGCTCGCTGGTCGAGCTGGTGGCGGGTGCGCCGCTGGACGTGCCGCTGCACTGGCAACAGGCGCGCGCTGCGTCGGCGCTGCTCGATGGTTTGACGCGGCGCGTCCTGGCTGCGGCTCGCAGTGCGTTGTTGCCGCCTTGAGCCACTACCAGCGTGGGGGCTTTGCGCGCGCGGGGCGCGGGGGTGCCCACTTGCTTTTGGTAAGTTGAGCCTGCGGGCGGCTTGGTCAGGCAGATCGCGCGGCTGGTTTCGATCCAAACCGGGCCTCCGAGCTCTGCGAATAGTCGCCGCGAAGCAGCCGCTCGCGTGGGTCTCTTGCGACCAGCTCAGAGTGACGGCGAAACGCCCAACCTTGGTCTGGACTAAGGACTGTCTACGGGATGTGGAGACTCAGGCTGGCTTGCGGGCCACGATGAAGACCCGAATGTCCTTGCCCCGGGTGCCGTGTCGTTCGACCGACACGACCTCCATGCCCTGCCGGGTCATGGCCGACTGCAACGCATCCCCGTTGAAGCACAGCACACGGGGTGCCTTGCCGATGGCGCGCATCAGCGGCAGCGCGAGGTGGGGAATCAGCGGGTTCATCTCGGCGATGCAAGGCGTCTTGGAAATGAGCAAGCCGCCCGGCCGCAAGGCCTGCACCGCCAGCGCCAGCGCACGGTCGAGATCGCTCACCAGATGAAGCACGTTGAAGGCCAGCGCCACGTCGTGCGCGCCTTGCCCGAACGCTGGCTCGTCGGCGTCGGCCAGCGCGAAACTCAGCTGCGGTATCGGATGGGCCGCCAGCTTTTCTTGGGCGATGGCGATCATGCCGGCCGAGACGTCGGTGGCCAGCAGGCGTCGGGTCAAGGGCGCTAGGAGCAGCGCGGTGGTGCCGGTGCCGCAGCCGATTTCCAGCACGTCCTGCTCAGTCGACAACAGGCCCTGCACACGCTGCAGCGTGGCCTCGTAACCCGCCATGTCTGCGATCGGGTCGGCCGCGTACTTGCGCGCGATGCGGTCCCAGAAGCGAGCCTTGCGCGCGGCGGCGGTACCCGCCTGGGTGAGTGGCGAGGCGTCGGCGGGCGGACAGGCGGTGGGGGACGGCATATGCATGTGGACAACGGTCTTGCAGTGGCAAGGCCTGCATCTTATCCATGCGCGAAGCAGCAGAGAACTGCGGTAAATTGCAGCGAACTCATGCATCCGCGTATGGATAAACTTGACTGGAACCAGCTGAGGGCATTTTTCGAAACCGCCGAAACCGGCTCGCTCTCGGCTGCCGCCCGCAAGTTGGGGCTGACCCAGCCGACCTTGAGCCGTCAGGTGGCCGCCATCGAACTCAGCATGGGCGTGACCCTGTTCGAGCGTGTTGGCAAGGCAATGGTGCTCACCCCGACCGGGCTGGACCTGCTGGAACACGCACGCACCATGGGTACGGCCGCCCAGGCCCTGAGCCTGGCGGCCACCGGCCGCTCGCAGGCCGTGGGCGGCGTGGTCTCGGTCTCGGCCAGCGACGCCGTCGCCGCGCATCTGCTGCCCCCGCTGGTGCGGCAACTGCGCGAACAGGAGCCGGGCATCGCGATCGAGGTGATCTCGACCAATGCACTGAGCGACCTGCAGCGCCGCGAAGCCGACATCGCCATCCGACACGTCAAGCCGCAACAGCCCGACCTGATTGCCCGCTTGATCCGCGACGCAGCGGCCAACTTCTATGCCTCGCAAGCGTGGGTCCGTGCCTACGGCCACCCACGCACTGGCGAAGACGCGGCCCATCTGCCCTTCG
>JAUYAJ010000331.1 GCA_030693565.1 Rubrivivax sp. | reverse complement strand
CAAGCCAGGCTTTGCCGCCCAGCGCCGGCGCGCCGTGGCCGGCGTCCTTGAGGAAGTCCGCCGGTTCGTGGCTGATGAAATTGACGAGCCCGGCCAGGCCGTCGGAGCCGTACAGCGCCGAGGTCGGACCGCGCACGATCTCGATGCGTTTGACCAGCCCGAGGTCGACGCTGTCGCGGCCGAAGGCGTTGCTGCCGTTGATGTAGCTGCGCGGCAGCCGGATGCCGTCGACCAGCATCGTGACGCGGTTGCCGCCCTGGCCGCGGATGCTGAAGCCGGCGTTGCCGTCAGCGCCCACTGCGTTGCCGCGCCCGGTGACGCTGAATCGCGCCGGCGCGCGTTTGACCGACACGTTGGGCAGCGCCTTGGCGGCATCGCGGATGTCCATCATCTGGCCTTGCTCAAGCTGGCGCGATCCGATGACGTCCATCGACAGCGCCAGGTCGCTGGCGAACTGCTCGTAGCGCGAGGCGCTGACCACCACCACCTGCAAGCCGCTGCCGCTGGCGCCGGCGCGCCAGGGCGCAGGCTCAGCGGCCTGGGTTTGACCCAGCGCCGGCGCAGCAGCCGCCAGCACCAGCAAGGACGGCAGCAGGTGCGCCATCGGCGCTGGACGGGGGACTCTCATCACGTACTCCGCTTGGATTGACGCTGTCCCACCGGCGCGGCCGGTGCAATCAGCAACTGGCGCCGAGCGTGCCCGAGCCCGGCGCTGCGGTCTTTGACGTGGTTTAGCTTTTGTCAGGACTGCGCCCCGCCGCAGCGCCGCGCGCTGCGGCCGCTGCAGCGCAACAACCGGACTTGAACCAGTTCAAGGACAGCGCAACGGGCCGGGCGCACGATCTCGACGCTCGCAACAAGGTCACGCAGCCGCCGCGAGCCCTGCGCCATGGCGACCGGCTGCCAAAGAATCAAGGAGTTTCTTCATGAAGACAGGCAAGCTCACCCGGATCGGTGCGGCCCTGCTGCTGGCCCATGCGTTCGGCGCCCACGGCCAGGCCACGCCCGCGGCGCAAGCCCCCGCGATGACCGCGCCCGAGCTGGAGATCGGCAAGAAGATCTACTTCGAGCGCTGCGCCGGTTGTCACGGCGTGCTGCGCAAAGGCGCGACCGGCAAGAACCTCGAGCCGCTGTGGTCGAAGAAGAACGCCGACGGCACGACCCAGGAAGGCGGCATGCTCAGGCTGGGCACGGCGCGGCTGGAGAAGATCATCGCGCTGGGCACCGAAGGCGGGATGGTCAACTATGACGACATCCTGACCAAGGAAGAGATCAACGTCATGGCGCGCTACATCCAGCAGGAGCCGCCGATCCCGCCCGAGTTCAGCCTGAAGGACATGGAAGAGAGCTGGAAGTTGATCGTGCCGGTCGCCGAGCGACCGAAGAAGCAGATGAACAAGCTCAACCTGAAGAACATGTTCGCCGTCACGCTGCGCGACACCGGCGAGCTGGCGGTGATCGACGGCGACACCAAGCAGATCTGGCAGATCCTCAAGACCGGCTACGCGGTGCACATCTCGCGCATGTCGGCTTCGGGCCGCTACATCTACACCGTGGGCCGCGACGGCCTGGTGACCCTGATCGACATGTGGTTCGAAAAGCCCACCACGGTGGCCACGATCCGCCTGGGCTCGGACGCACGCTCGGTGGACGTCTCCAAGTTCAAGGGCTTCGAAGACAAGTACCTGATCGGCGGGGGCTACTGGCCGCCGCAGTACTCGATCATGGACGGCGACACGCTCAAGCCGCGCAAGATCGTGTCGACCCGCGGCATGACCGTCGACGGTGAATACCACCCCGAGCCGCGCGTGGCCTCGATCGTGGCCTCGCAGATCAAGCCCGAGTGGGTCGTCAACATCAAGGAAACCGGGCAGATCCTGCTGGTCGACTACAGCGACATCAAGAACCTCAAGACCACCACCATCGAGTCGGCCAAATTCCTGCACGACGGCGGTTTCGACGCCAGCAAGCGCTACTTCATGGTCGCGGCCAATGCGTCGAACAAGATCGCTGCGGTCGACACCAAGACCGGCAAGCTCGCCGCGCTGATCGACACCAAGAAGATTCCGCACCCGGGTCGCGGTGCCAACTTCATCCATCCGAAGTACGGCCCCGTGTGGGCCACCGGCCACCTCGGCGACGCAGTGGTGTCCTTGATATCGACGGCGTCCGACAAGCCGGCTGACGCCAAGTTCAAGCAGCACAACTGGAAGGTCGTGCAGGAGCTGGCCATGCCCGGCGCCGGCAACCTGTTCGTGAAGACGCACCCGAAGTCGAACCACCTGTGGGCCGACATGCCGATGAACCCCGAGCGCGAGAACGCCGAGGTCAACTATGTCTTCGACATCCGCGACCTGAGCAAGCCGCCGGTGCGCATCGACGTCGCCAAGGACTCCGGCCTGCCGGTGACGAAGGCGCTGCGCCGCGCCGTGCACCAGGAATACAACGAGAAGGGCGACGAGGTCTGGATCTCGCTGTGGGGCGGCAAGACCGACCAGTCGGCGATCGTGGTCTACGACGACAAGACGCTCAAGCTGAAGAAGGTGATCACCGATCCGAAGATGATCACCCCGACCGGCAAGTTCAACGTCTGGAACACCCAGCACGACGTCTATTGACCGCCACGGCAGGCGCGCCGCCACCGCGGCGCGCCCCCGCACGCAGCGGGGACGTCCAGGCGTACCCTACCGCCCACCCGAACGAAGCGCGATGAACAAGACAGACCAAGCAGCGACCGGGGGCTTCCTGGACCGGCTGCGCCGGGCGCCGACCCTCTACTCGCTGCTCACCTTGGCGATCGGCGGCTTCGTCGCCGGCATCGTGTTCTGGGGCGGCTTCAACACCGTCGTCGAAGCGACCAACACCGAGCGCTTCTGCATCAGCTGCCACGAGATGAAGGACAACGTGTACGCCGAGTACACGAAGACCATCCACTACACCAACCGCACCGGCGTGCGCGCGGTCTGCGCCGACTGCCACGTGCCCAAGGAGTGGGTGCCCAAGATGATCCGCAAGGTGCAGGCCACGCGCGAGCTCTACGGCAAAGTGGTGGGCAGCATCGACACGCGCGAGAAGTTCGAGGCCAAGCGGCTGGAACTGGCGCGGCGCGAATGGTCGCGCATGAAGGCCAACGACTCGCTCGAATGCCGCAACTGCCACACGATCGCCAGCATGGACGTCGAGAAGCAGAAGCCGCGCGCCCAGAAGTCGCACGAGCTCGCGGTGAAGAACAAGGAAACCTGCATCGATTGCCACAAGGGCATTGCCCACCACAAACCCGCCGGCATGACCGACGCCGACGAGCAGTAAGCCCGCCGCACGCAACCGACACGAGGATCCGCCGATGAAACCTACCCCGACTCTCCTGCTGGCCGCCACGATGACGCTGTCGATCGCCCCGGTGCAGGCCGCCCCGCCCGACTGGAGCAAGGTCAGCGGCCGCACGGTCACGCTGTTCTACCCCGGCGTCTCGCCGCTGGAGTGGGTCACCAAGGGCACCGAGCACGGTGGCGCACGCGCGATGCGCAAAGGCGAGACCTGCGCCAGCTGCCACGACGGCGAGGCCGCCGACATGGGCAAGAAGATGGCCAGCGGCCAGAAGCTTGAGCCGGCGCCGATCAAGGGCAAGGCCGGTTCGATCCCGGTCAACGTGCAGGCCGCCAACGACGGCGCCAACCTGTACCTGCGCTTCAGCTGGAAACAGCCCGCCGGCGGGGCGCCGAAGATGGACGCCGACAACCAGGTCAAGCTCGCCTTCATGCTTGAGGACAACAAGATCGAGGGCGCCAACCTGTCGGGCTGCTGGGAGGCCTGCCATGCCGACGTGCGCACCATGCCCTCGGCCAAGGACGACAAGAAGACCAAGTACGTGAAGGGCGCCAGCCTGGCCACCGGCAAGTACTACGACCTGCTGCAGTGGACGAGCAAGGGTGTCAAGCACGACGGCCATGTCGCCGACAAACGCGTCGTCGACGGCGGCAAGCTGCTGCTCGACGCCAAGGGCGAGAAGAAGGGCGACGAGTGGGTCGTCACCTTCACGCGCAAGCTCAGCGGCGGCGGCGAAGGCGACATCGCGCTGGCGCCGGGCAAGACTTACAACTTCGGCTTCGCGATCCACGACGACCACGCCAGCGGGCGCTTCCACCATGTCTCGCTGGGATACACGCTGGGCATCGATGCCAAGGCCGACATCAGCGCCGCCAAGCAGTGAAGGTGGCCGCGCCCGGCGCGCCGCCCTGACCGAAGGCCTGCGGATGCCTGCAAACAACTGCTCGCGCCGCCAGGCCGGCATGCTGCTGGCCGCGCTGCCTGCGCTTGCCGGGTTCGCCGCGCTGCTCGCCAGCGCGCGGTCGGCGTTCGCCGCCGACACCGCCACCAACATCGCGCAGGTGTCGATCCGCGACTACAAGTTCACGCCCGCGCTGCTGACCGTCAAGGTCGGCACCACCGTGCGCTGGATCAATCACGAAAGGCGGACCACCCATTCGGTGCTCTTCACCGGGCCGGGCGGCTTCGAGAGCGAGCGCTTCTTTCCCGATGAGTCCTGGCAACGCCGCTTCGACCAGCCGGGCCGCTACCCCTACAGCTGCGGCCCGCATCCGGAGATGAGTGGCCTGGTTGTCGTCACGCCCTGACCGGGAGCCCCCATCGGCGCCGACCTGACACGCAAGCTCCTCGCGCTGGACCGCCGCTGTCGGCGGCGCCAGGGCGT
>JAUYAJ010000329.1 GCA_030693565.1 Rubrivivax sp. | reverse complement strand
AGCTGGCCGCCCGAGGTGTTGCTGGGGAAGTCGCCGTCCCAGCTCAAGCCGTGCGCGCGCACGAAGGCCGGGCCTTCGCCCTTGTCGCAGAAACCCAGGTCTTCGAACTGCATCATCGCGATCACAGGATAGTCGTCGTAGACCTGGACGAAGTCGATCTCGGCGGGTGTGGCCGCCGCCATCGCAAACAGCTCGGTGCGGTCGACGCGCCAGCCACCGCGCTCCATCACCGGGTCGTCGCTGTAGGCGTTGTGGCGTTCGATGGCGCCGCGCAAGGTGGCGAAGCGCAGGCCGAGGTCGCGCGCCCGCGTCTCGCTCATCACCAGAAAAGCCTCGGCGCCGGCGCACGGCATGACGCAGTCGAACAAGTGGATCGGCGCGGCGATGGCGCGCGCCGCCAGGTAGTCGTCCAGCGTCAGCGCCTTCTTGAACAAGCGCGACCCGCTGGCCAATGCGTTGGCGCGCTGGGCGACGGCGATGCGGCCGAAGTCGGCGCGCGTGGCGCCAAAGCGCCGCATGTAGTGGGCGGTGATGAAGGCGAAGATGGCGTTCGGCCCGCCCGAGCCATAGGGATAGGTGGCGTCGCGCGCGAACTGGCTGAAGTTGCCCAGCATCTGGCGGAACGAGTCGACCTGGTTGGTGTCGGCGGCGACGCAGGCGACGATGTCGGCGTCGCCCGCCTGCACCGCCCGGGCGGCACGGCGCAGCGCCATCACGCCGCTGGCGCCGCCGGTGGGGATGTGGTCGAGCCAGCGCGGCGACAGCCCCAGGTGCTGGGTGACGCCGACCGCGGTGTCGGGGCCAAGTGAAAAGCTCGACACCGTCAGGCCGTCGATCTGCGCCTTGTCCACGCCGCTGTGGCGCACCAGCGCCTGCAGCGCCTGGCCGATGAACCAGTGTGCGCTGTGCGTCGAATAACGCTGGTAAGGCACCGTCACCGGCACCGCCACCGCCACGCCGTCGTAGCCTTGGCGTGCCATCAGGCTTGGCGCTTCTTCATGGCGCGCAGGTCGACGCAGTGCGGCTGGCCGGGCAGCGCTGCGGCCAGCGCCTTGAGTTCACCGCGCTGGATCTTCTGCGACGCTGTCAGCGGCAAGGCGTCGACGAAAGCGACGTAGCCCGGCGCCTTGAAGTAGGCTAGCCGCGCCAGCGCGTGTTCGACCAGGCGCTGCGCCAGCGCCGCGCGGTCGGCGGCCGCCAGTGGGGCGTGGGTGACGACGCAGGCCAGCACCTCGTCGCCGCGCAAGGCGTCGGGCGTCGCCGCCACCGCCGCGGCTTTCACTTCGGGCCATTGGTTGAGCACACTTTCGACTTCCAGCGCCGAGATGTTCTCGCCGCTGCGGCGGATGACGTTGTTGCGCCGGTCGATGAAATGCAGTTCGCCCCGGTCATCGCGGCGCACGATGTCGCCGGTGTGGAACCAGCCGCCGGCCCAGGCTTCTTCCGTGGCCGCTTCATCCTTCAGGTAGCCGGCGAAAAATCCGTAGCGCGGGTCGTCGCCGGCATGGCGCACCCAGAGTTCGCCGGGCTGGTTGACACCAGCCTCGACACCAGCCTCGGCGCCGCTCTCGGCCACCACGCGCACCGCCACGTCATCACCTTCGCGGCCGAAACAGCTGCTGCCGACCTGGCGCGGCTCGGTGTTGGCCATCACCACTGCGCCGGCGCCGGTCTCGGTCATCGCCCAGGCTTCGAGCAGCGGGAAGCCGAAACGTGCTTCGAACGGCGCCTGCAAGGCCTTGTCGACGCCGGCGCCGAAACCAAAACGTACCGCATGGTCGCGGTCATTGGCCGCCGCTTCGGCCTTCATCAGCAAGGCCGGCATCACGCCCAGGTAGTGCAGCACGGTGGCGCGCGATGCGCGCACGCTGGCCCACCAGCTGGCGGGGTGGAAACGGTCGAGCACGATCAGGCAGCCGCCGGTGAGCACCATCGCCAGCGTCGAGTACGCCATCGCGTTCATGTGCACCAGCGGCAGCGGCGTCAACAAACGTTCGCAGCCCGGGCGCAGGCGCGCCAAGCCGCCCAGGCCGGCATACCAGGCGCCGGCGTGGAGGAAATAGCGGTTCGGCAGCACGCAGCCCTTGGGCCGGCCGGTGGTGCCCGAGGTGTAGAGCAGCGCACATTCGCTGTGCACGGTGAGGGCCTGGCCGGCGCGCGGCGGCGCTCTGACCGCAGCCGGCGGCAGGTCGCCGTCGGCCATCAATGACAGCGCGCGGCCGCCGGCTGCGGCCGCCGCACGCAAATCGGCATGGCGCGGCGCCAGCGCCACCGCGAGCACGATCTCCGAATGCGCGACCAGGTACTCCAGTTCGGCGCTGCGCAGGTCGGCGTTGATCGGCACCACCGAAACGCCAAGGCCGTTGAGCGCGAACCAGTGCAGGAAGAAAGCCGGCCGGTTGTCCAGCAACAAGCCAACGCGGTGGCCGTGGCCATAGCCCGCATGGGCGTAGATCTCACGCAGCGCGAGGATGGTCTGCTGGGCAGCGGCGTAGCCGATCTCGCCGGCGGCTATGCCGTAGGCGGCCGCTGTTTCCGGCAGTACGGCGACAAAGGGCTGGTCGGGCCAGCGCACGGCGGTGCCTGCGAATGCGGCGGCGACGGTGGCGTGCTGCGTGCTCCGCGTCACGCCGCGCGTGGCGTCATCGCTGGGCATTGCGCCAGAAGGTTTTCAGCACGCCCAGCCCTGAGGCCGTGCCCTGCGTGGGCTGGGCCGCGCTGCGCTCCCAGGCTGCTGTCGACATCGAGAGCAGCACCGAGCGGGTCGGCTGCGCGAAACCCATTTGCCAGTCGCCGAAGTTGCGCTCGGCGACCGTTTCGTCCAGCAGTTCGATGATGCCGCTGTGTCCGCGGCTGCCGCGGATGCGATCCCAGGTCACCTGCATGGCATCAGCGTTGCCTTCGAAGTACTGCATGAAATTGCCGTCGCTGTATAGCAGTACACCGGTCACGCCGCTGTCCAGGTTGAGGCGGCGCGCCCCGGCCAGCAGTGCCTCCAGTTCAGCCGTGTTCAGCCGCCGCTGGGCTGTGCTGACGTAGGCGATGCCGCGAAGATGGGACATGATGTTCAGCGTCCTTTCGATGTCACATGAAGAGCTGCATGTTGCCGAATGCGGCGTCGCAATTCACCAGGTCGACGCGCTTGAGGCGGATGCGCAGCGCCTCGCCGTCGGCCACCAGCGTGTGCGTGGCCCAGCCGGCGTACAGCGTCTGCTCGTCGACCCGGGTCTCGACGAAGTGGAAGGCGCAGCGTGTGACGTAGACGCCGGTGGCATCGTCGCGCGACTCCACCGTGGGCAGCTGCAGCAGGTGGTGGCCGCGGCTGCGCGGCTGCTGCGAGAAAGTGCGCGCGCCGTGCAGGCGCTCGACGCGCACTTTCAGCAGCAGTTTGTCCTCGTACATCAGCGAGGCCTGCAGCCGGGCGTCGGTCTGGCCCGGCGTCAGCGGCATCCAGTAATGGCCGTCGCCCGCGAACAGCGCCAGCCAGTCGTCGAAGCGTTCTTCGTCGAGCAGCCGCGCCTCATTGACGACGAAGTCGATCAGCGCGCGCTCGCCGGGCGCCGTCATGCCGCCGCCCCGCTGCGCATCGACGCCGTCATGAAGCGGGCCCAGGCCCGCATCTGGTTGCGCATCTGCGATTCGCTGGTGCCGTTGGTGACGACGTTGACCTGCTCGCGTTCGGCCGGGTCGTAGAGCCGGGCCATGTTGACCCAGTCGCGGCCGCGCGACTGCAGGCCGCGCTGCGCACGCTCGTACATCTCCAGATCGTCGTGGCCGACCACCGAGGTCGGCGCGTTGATCAGCCGGTTGTACATCAGCGTGCGCTCGAGCAACAGGTCGGGCGCGCCGACCAGCCTGAAGGTCCAGGACTCGACCAGCGTGCGGTCGGCGGCGATGGGCTTGAACAGCCGCAGCGTCTGGATCGGCCCCTTGACCATGATGTTCGGGAAGTAGACCGTGTTGTGGCGCACGTCGGCGAGGATCTGCCGCGCGCGTTCAGCGCCGTAGGCCGCCTCCATCGCCTCGCCGTAGCCCGGCGCCGGCGAGTAGGCGGCGTGGATCGAGTCAGCCACGCCGGTGTGGCCATGGCCATGCTCCCAGACGCGGATGCCCATCTTCTCGAAAAACTCGTAGGAGCTGACGAAAGGCGCGAACAGCTCCACCGCCATCGGCTTGGGCGTGCCCTCGGGCGCCTCTTTCCAGACCCGCACGGCCGTGCCGGCCGACGACTCATGCGCCACCATCGGGTGGCAGGTGTCGGTCTGGTTGTCGACCAGCATCTTCCAGTTGCAGCGGTGCAGGTAGCGCATCACGCCGCCGGCCACTTCGAGCCGGCCGGCAGGCGCGCGGTCGACCATGTTGTCCAGCGTCGACAGCGACGCGCCGAAGTAGCGCTCGAAGTCCATGCCTTCGGGGTTCAGCCGGCAGAAGACGAAGTCGCGGTAGACACGCACCGCGCCGACCGCGGCCATGCCCTGGCTCGCTTCGCATTGCTCGAAGCCGGTGTTGTCGTAGCCTTTCTTGAGCGGTATCGCCAGTGGCGAGCCGTCGGTCTTGTAGGCCCAGGCGTGGTAGGGGCAGCGGAAGAAGCGCCCGGTGTGGCCGGCGCCTTCGGGCACGACCTGCACGCCTTTGTGCGCGCAGCGGTTGTGCAGCACGTGCACGCTGCCATCGGTGTGGTGCACCATCACCACCGGCTGGTCGCCGACCGTGGTGGCGTAGAAGTCGCCGACTTGCGGCACCTGGCTCGCATGGCCGACATAGACCCAGCAGTTGGCGAACAAATGCTCCATCTCGAGCGCGAACACTTCGGCGTCGATGTAGGCGTCTTTGTGGATCTCGCGCTCGCGCACGAGCGCGGCCACGGCCTCGGGCTGGTTGCGGTAGCGGTCCATTCATTCCTCCGTTCAGGCGCCGGCCTGCAGCGCGGCGCGCAAGGCCTGGCCGCTGTCGTCGGCCAGCGCGGCGTCGCGCAGCGCCGCCAGCCGCGCCGGCGCGATGCGCACCTGCCAGGCCTCGCGCAGCAAGCCGAAGTGATGCAGGCCGCGCTCGTAGGTGTCACCATAACCTTTGACGAGACGCTGGCAGCGCACGATCTCCAGCGCCAGCGCCGGGTCGGCGGCGGCGACGCGGCGTACCTCGGCCAGCCAGTCCTCGATGCGTTGCTGCTCGAGCTGGTAGCGCAGGCTGCTCCGGCGCCAGCGCCGCAGGCTGGCCACCAGCCAGAGCTGGGCGAAGCCGCGCAGCGAGCTGGTCTGCACGACGTGGCCGCGCGCCACCAGCCGTTCGACCAGGCGGCGCGGCCAGCCCGACGCCAGCAGCCAGCGGCCCAGGCCGGCCGGCAGTGTCTCGGCAACTTCCTGCAGCCGCGGATGCATGTACTCGTTGATCGCCAGCAACTGCCCGGGCTGGACCTTGACTTCGCCTTGCACGCGTTCAAAGCGCGTGCCGCGCGTCTTCAAGTCGGCCACGCGGATCGTGTCTTCGTAGCTCATCCACAAAGCCAGGTGGCGCGCGGTTTCGCGCAGCACCTCTGCGCTGGCACCGGCGCTGCGCAGGGCGTCGATGCGGTCGAGGTAAAGCCCGGCATAAGCCGTGTCCTGGTAGTCGACCAGTCGGCGCAGGCCTTCGACGATCATCGCCGTGACCTGATCGCTGTCGCCCTGCGCTGCCCGCGCCAGCAGCGCCTGCACCTGGGGATGCAGCGCGCCGCCAACCGGCGCTGGCGCGGTGGGCGGCGGCGCTGGCGCTTCGCCGCGCTGGGCGCGCTCGAACGCGGCGCCGAAAGCCTTCAGGCTCGGCGCCAGGCCGACGCCGCCGCGTGCGATGGTGGCTTCGAACTGGGCCCGCGTGAAAGGCAGTGCGCCGCTGCCCGCCAGGCTGCCCAGCAGCACGGCGCTGATGACGCTGCCGGCGGCGTCGGCCGCCTGCGCCATGTCGTGGCCGACGAAGCGCAGCGCCGCCGCCCTCGTCTGCGCCAGCAATGCCGCAGCATCGGCGCGGCCGTCGCCCAGCGCCGACTTCTCGGCGATCGAATAGACGCGGTGAGTGGAGGTGATCAGCGTCGTGCGCTGCGCCGTCACCAGGCTGCGCTGGATGGCGCGGCTGGCTTCCATCAGTTCGGAGGCGAGCACGATGTCGACGTCACCCGGCAGCGGCATCAAGGCCAGCACCGGCGCGGCGCCGGCGGCATCGGCGGCGGCCTGAGGGAACAGCTCGACGTAATACAGCGTGGCGCCGGTGCGCTGCGCCACACCGGGCACCGAGGTCGCCTGGGCGATGAAGCCGTTGTGCTCGCCGAGGTCGACGATCCAGTCGGCGAGCACGCCGCCGCCCTCCCCGCCCAGCGCCAGGATGGCGATCTTGATCGGCTGCGCGCTGTCCATGTTCACAAGGAATCAGAAGGCCCAGCGCGCTCGCTGCGCAGCGCCGCGCCGCTGCAGCCAGCCGATCACGGCGCCGCGCAGGCGCTGGCGCCAGCGGTCGATGCGGCCCGGGTTGCTGACGATTTGCGCGCGGTAGAACGAGGGGCAGAGCACGGCGGCATGGGCGACCTCGCCGCACAGCCCGCAGCCGACGCAGCTGTCGAGCACGGTGGTCACCGGGTCGCTGCGCAGCGGGTCGGGGTTGGGCATGATCGTCAGCGACGGGCAGCCCGACAGCCGGATGCAGGAATGGTCGCCGGTGCAGGTGTCGGCGTCGACGCCGAAGCGCTCGCGCACCACGCGCTCGCCGGCGGCCACACGCTGGCGTTGCAGCGGCTTCTCGCGGCGCTGGCGGTTCAGCATGCATTCGCTTTGTGCCACCACCACCTTCGGGCCTTTCACCTTCGTCGTCAGCGCGTCTTTCAGCGCCGCTTTCATCGCCACCAGGTCGTAGGTGTTGTCCACCGTGCGCACCCAGTCGACGCCGACGCCGCGCACGGCGCGCTCGATGGCGTGGCCGGTGCTGCGGCTGGTGTTGTCGGCCGTCGACGACAAGATGTCCTGGCCGCCGGTGGCCGCGGTATAGCTGTTGTCGACGATCACCGTCAGGTTGTCTGAACGGTTGAAGACCGCGTTGGCGATGCCGCTGGTCAGGCCGTTGTGCCAGAAGCCGCCGTCGCCCATGACGCCGATGACGCGCTTGTCAGCCGTGGCGTTCAGCGCCGAGGCACCGGCCGCGCCAAGGCCGTAGCCCATGGTGGTGTTGCCCAGGTTGAAGGGCGGCAGGATCGAGAACAGATGGCAGCCGATGTCGGCGCTGACATGGTGCACGCCGATCTCGCGCTCGAGCAGCTTCATCGCGGTGAAGATCGGCCGCTCGGGGCAGCCGGTGCAAAAGCCCGGCGGGCGTGCCTGCACCGGGGCGGCGGCGGGCTGGATCTCGATGACCGGGTGCGGCGCGGGCGGCAGTTGGCCGTAGCGCGTCAGGAAGACGCGCAGGCCGCGCAGCAACTCGGCCGCTGTGTATTCGCCGGCCGGCGCCAGCATGTCTTTGCCGTGCAATGCGGCGCTGGCACCGGCGCTGCGCAAGATGCTGGCGATGTTTTGTTCGATGAAGTTGGGCTGGCCTTCCTCGACCAGCAGCACGGCGCGCTTGCCGCTGCAAAAGCGCAGCACCTCGGCGCTCACCACCGGGTAGGCAACGTTCATGACGTAGATCGGCAGCTGGCTGCGGCCGAAGACATCGGCCTGGCCCAGGCGTTCGAGCACGCGCAGCACGCTGTTGAAGCTGCCGCCCTGGACGATGATGCCCAGGTCGCCGGCATGTTCGGCGATGAACTCGTTGATCTGGTGTTTGACGATGAAGTCCACTGCCGCCGGCCAGCGCTGCTGCAGCTTTTCCTGTTCGTGCTGGAAGCTCGCCGGCGGCAGCACGATGCGGCTGCTGTCGCGCTGCGGGTTCTCCATCGCCTGGCGCAGCGTGAACTTCGAGCGCTGGTTGGCGCTGGCGACAAAACGGCCATGCACATGGCAGGCGCGGATGCGCAGCTGCAGCATCACCGGCGTGCGGCTGGCTTCGCTGAGTTCGAAGCCGAGCTTGACGGCTTTGACGATGCTGGGCAGGTCGGGCCGCGGGTCGAGCAGCCAGATCTGCGACTTCATCGCAAACGCGTGGCTGCGCTCCTGCATGATCGAGCTGCGTTCGCCGTTGTCCTCGCCAACGATGATGAGCGCGCCGCCGGTGACGCCGCCCGAAGCCAGGTTGGCCAGCGCGTCGCTGGCGACGTTGGTGCCGACGGTGGACTTGAAAGTCACCGCGCCGCGCAGCGGGTAGTTCACCGAAGCCGCCAGCGTCGCCGCCGCGGTGGCTTCGTTGGCGCTGTTCTCGAAATGCACGCCTTGCTCGGCCAGGATGTCCTGGGCGTCGGACAGCACGTCCATCAGGTGCGAGATCGGCGCGCCCTGGTAGCCGGCCACATAAGCCACGCCCGATTCGAGCAATGCCTTGGTGACGGCGAGGATGCCTTCGCCACGGAAAACATCGCCGTCGCCCAGACGCAGCTTCTTGACTCCTTCGGCGAACGATCTCTCAGCCATGGTCCGACTCTATTTGCCCAGCAACAGTGTAGGCAACCAGGTCGCCAGCCCCGGCAGCCACAGCACCATTACCAGCATCAGCAAGCCCATCAGCACGTAAGGCACGATGGAGGCGAAGATCTCCGAGGTCGGAATCGACTTGGGCGCGACGCTGCGCATGGTGAACAGCAGCATGCCGAAAGGCGGCGTCAGCAGGCCGAGCTGCATGCAGATCAGGTAGAGCACGCCGAACCACAGCGGGTCCCAGCCGAAATGCTGGACCATCGGCATGAAGAAAGGCAAGGTGATCAGCATCATGCTGACCTGGTCGACAAAGCAGCCCAGGAAGAGCAGGATCGCAATCATCCCGGCGAGGATCATCCACGGTGCCAGCTCGGCGTCCTTGACCAGCGACACCAAGCCGTTGGTGGCGCCGGAAAACGACAGGATTTGCGAGAACGTGGTGGCGCCGATGATGATGAACAGAATCATGCCCGCGATGGCCGCGGTGCCGGACAGCGCCTGGCCCATCGCCTTCCAGCTCAGGCTGCGGTAGGCCAGGCAGACGATCACCGTGGCCAGCGCGCCCAGCGCCGCCGACTCGGTGGGCGTGGCCCAGCCGGCGGTCATGGCCACGATCACCAGCGTGAAGATCATCACCAGCGGCGTGACGTTGACCAGCAGCGGCTTCCAGCGCGCCCAGCCGTGCACGGCGTCGTGGTCGAAGGCCGGTGCCAGCGCCGGGTTGCGCCAGGCGCTGTAGACGATGTAGCCCAGGAACATCGTGGCCATCAGAAAGCCCGGCACGATGCCGGCGATCAGCAGGCCCGAGATCGAGATTCCCGCCAGGCTGCCCAGCAGCACCGTCAGCGCCGACGGCGGCACCAGCATGTCGACGCCGCCGATCGCCATGATCGGCCCCATCGCCAGCCGCGGGTGGTAGCCGCGTTTGAGCATCTGCGGCAGCAGCAGCCCGCCCAGCAGCGCCGTGGTGGCGATGGTCGAGCCCGAGATCGCCGAGAACACGGTGCCGGCGACGATGGCCACCACCGCCAGCCGGCCCGGCACCTTGTGGATGGCGCGGTCGAAGCTGTCGATGGCTTTCATCGCCAGCCCGGTGTGGAACAGCACCTCGCCCATCAGGATGAAGAACGGAATCGGCGTCAGCGAGAAGTTGGTGACCGAGGCGACGCTGTTGCGCACCACCTGCATGAGGCCGGCCTCGCCGCCCAGGTAGACCAGGGCGCCGACCAGGTTGATGGCGAGAAAAGCGAACCCAGCCGGCAGCCCCACCAACAGCAACGCCGACAGCAGGCCGAACAGCATCAACAGGCTTTGCCACCAGGTCATGGCGCGCGTTCCCCGGGCAGCGCCGGGGACTCGGCCAGCCCGCTGGGCCAGAGCATGCGGCGCGCGCATTCCAGGCCGAGCAGCGCGAAGCCGATCGGCACCGGCACGAAGAGCCACCATTCAGGGAACATCAGGGTCTTGAGCACCAGGCTGCCGGCCTGGCGGCTGTCGAGCAGGGCCGCGATGCCATACCAGACGAAGGCCAGGCTGACCGCCAGCCCGACCGCGGCCGAGATGCGGTCGGCGCGGCGCTGGCCGACCGGGCCCAGCACCATGCCCAGCAAGTCCAGCCGCACGTGCTGGTTGCGCCACATCAGCCAGGGTGCGGCCGCCAGCGTCAGCACCGGCAGCGCGTACTCGGTGATCTCCAGGATCCACGGCAGGCTGCCCCAGCCCAGGTTGCGGCCGACGACGTCGACGCACACCAGCAGCGTGACCACGCCGACCACGGCCGCGGCCAGCCAGCCGCAGCCCTGCATCAGGCGCGCGTACCAGCCCAGGGGTCGCGCAGCGCTCTTCAACGCGTCATCAGCTCGCGCAGCTTGGCCGCGTGCTGCGGGCTGCCGGCGGCCACCTGGGCCCAGCCGGCGTCATGCGCGATCTGCAGCATGCGCTTGCCTTCGGCGTCGGACAGCTTGATGACCTGGATGCCGGCGTCGGCCTGGCGCTTGATGTCGATCGGCGCATCCTTGGTCGCCATGTCGGCGTTCAGCCCTTCAAGCCAGGCCACCTGCTTGTTGAGGAAATCGCGCTGCGCCGCGCCCAGCGCGTTCCAGCTCTTGGCGCTGAAAACGACGCCGAGTTCGATGTTGTAGAAACCCGGATCGACGCGGAACTTGGTCTTCTCGTGCCAGCCGAGGTCGAAGATGCCCAGCAGCGGCCAGCCGTAACCGTCGACCACGCCGCGGTCGAGCGCCGTGTAGACCTCGCCCGGTGCGACCTGCAGCACGGTGGCGCCCAGGCGGGTGAAGAACTCGCGGTAGATCGGCGCGATGCGGATCTTCAGCCCCGACAAGTCGGCCTTGTCGATCTTCTTGTTGAGGTAGATGTGGTACGGCACGCCGTCGCCGGTGCGCGCGTAGTAGTACAGGCCCTTCTCGCCCATCGCCTTGTTCAGGTAGTCGACGGCGCCGTTCTTGCGCAACTCGGCCCAGGCGATGGTGGCGTAGTTGAGCGACAGGCTCTCGGGCGAGACGCCGCCCAGGAACGAGGTCGTGGTGTTGGCCAGGTCGACGACGCTGTTGCGCAGCGCTGCGCCCTGCTCCATGGTCGGGATCGCCTTGGGCCCGCCGAGGTAGTTGATCTGCAGCACGCCTTTGCCTTCTTCGTTGACCTTCTTGACGAAGCGTTCGAAGTTGCGGGCGTAGTAGGTGCCTTCCTGGAAGGCGTTGACGGCTTTGAGCGTCACTTCCTGGGCGCTGGCGGGCGCTGCCAGCATGGCGGCGGCCAGGCCCAGTGCGCCCAGCACGGCGTGTCTGCGAACAAGGTTCGTCATCGTCAGTCTCCTCGTGGGTGGTTTTGTCAGGGGGAAAGGGTGTCGTCGACGGCGGCACGCCACAGGCCGGCGTGCTGGAGCATGCCAAGCGTACGCAGCAGCACGTCGCGGCGGTAGGCTGGTATGTCCCGATCCCGGTGGTCGTAGAAGCCCTGGCCGCTCTTGAGACCCAGGTGGCCGTCGGCGACCATGCGCGCCAGCACCGCCGGGGCCTGGTAGCGCGCCGGGTCGATCGACGCTGCCATCTCGCGGCTGGCGTGGTGCAGGATGTCGGCACCGCCGAAGTCGATGAACTCGACCACGCCGAGCGCGGCGAAGCGCAGGCCCAGTCCATAGCGCGTGGCTTTGTCGATTTCCTCGGCGGTGGCTGCGCCCTCTTCGATCATGCGCGCCGCCTCGTTCATCACCAGCGCCTGCAGCCGCGGCACGATGTAGCCCGGCGTGTCACCGCAGACCACCGGCAGCTTGCCAATGCCTTCCAGCAAGGCCTTGGCGCGCGCCAGCACCGCCGGCGCGGTGCCGGCATGGGTGCTCAGTTCGACGACCGGAATCACATAAGCCGGGTTCAGCCAATGCATGTTGAGAAATCGCTCGGGCTGGGTCACCAGCGCCGCCAGTTCGCCCGCCGACATGCTGCTGGTGGTGGAGGCCAGGATGGCGTCGGCGGCGCAGCAAGCCGACAAGCGGGCAAAGACCTCGCGCTTGGCCTGCAGGGTTTCGGGCACGGCTTCGAACACCAGTTCGGCGCCCGCCAGTGCGGCATCGGCCTGTTCGGCGGCCACGTAATCGACGCGGCCAGCAATGCGCGTGGCTTGCTCGGCCGTGACCGCGCCCAATGCGGCCAGGCCGGCCAGGCTTTGTTCAACCTCGCTGCGGGCTTGGGCTTGCAGCGCCGCGGTGGCCGCCGGGTCGCGCGTTTTCAGGTCGACCAGCGCGATGCGGTGGCCAGCGTAGGCAAAGGCGATGGCGATGCCGCGCCCCATGCGGCCGGCGCCAGCGCAGGCGAAGCGAGGCGCAGGCCTAGTCGCCATCGTGCAAACGCTGTTGCAACTGCGGTGCAGTCAGTTCCGCCAGGCCCAGCGCTTCCAGCGTGCGCTCGCCCTGGCGCAGGTCGCGGCCGAGAAAGCCGCCGACGATGGCCAGCAAGCCCTGGGCGATCGGCGCGTCGACGCCGGCCCAGCGCGCCACCGAGGCCAGAAAGGCCAGGCCGAGCTCGGTGTCCTCGGTGATGTAGCGGTGCTTGTGCAAGTCGATGTGCTCGCGCCAGTCGCCCGACTTGACGAGCTGCTTGTGGGCGTCGCCATACATCCAGCGGTCGCTGTTGTAGTGATCGGCCAGTGGGTAATGCGGCGCGGCGTAGCCCAGCGCCGCGCGCACGGCGATGCGTTCCTGGTCGAGCCGGTCGGTCACCGCGCGCACCGCAGGCTGGGTGCCTTCGCCGTGAATGTCCCAGCGCTCGAAGTGCTGCAGGGGCGCTGCGTTCATCACCATCAGCGGCGGGTGAATGATGGGGCCGGCATTCATCAGCGCTGCCGACAAGGCGTTGCCACAGCCGTGCACGCTGGGGTAGGCGCGCTCGATGACGGCGAGCGCACGGTCCTGGTGGCGCTGCGGGTAGACGCCGGTGGGCAGTCGCACCGCGCGCACCGAGACATTGATCTCGCGCGGGCCATGCTTGCGGGCCAGGTAAGGCAGCGTACCGGTTTCGGCCCAGGCGACGTCGGCGCGGTTGCCGGCGGCGCGAACCGCTTGTGCCATGACCCAGCTGCCAAAGCTGCCAGGGGGCAGGAAGACGACCTGACCATCGACGAGATGCGGCGCCATCGCGCGCGCGATGTCGGCCTGGGCGATCGCCGGCGACGGGATCAGCACCAGTTCGGCGCCGCGCAGCGTGGCGCCGATGTCGGCGCTGGCGCTGGCGATCGCGACCTCGCGTGCGCCTTGGGCGTCTTTGAGGACGATGGCGCCGGCGTCGATCACGGGCTGCAGCGCCGCAGCGTCGCGGCGCCACAGGCGCACTTCATGGCCGGCTTCAGACAAATCGGCTGCCGCGGCATAACAACCGTGGCCACCACCAAGGATCGCAATCTTCATGCGGAGCGCTTTCGTGCAACTAGTTGAAAGTTAAACATATGCATATGCATACGTCAATCTGGCGATCCCGAGGTTGAACGCCGGCCCTGCCGTGGGATTGCGGCCGATCGGACTTAAAGTCGGGCTCATGACCTGCCCTTTCTCCCCGCCCCCAGGGCGACATCCAGGCCGTGGGCATGGCGGCTGAACGTTTCGTCGACCACTACCTGGCAGCCTTGCTGGCGCAAGCCAACAGCCTGATCTCAACCGAGTTCCACCAGGTGGTCAAGCAGCAAGGTTTGCAAGTGCCCGAGTGGCGTTTGCTGGCGTCCTTGGCCGGTGGCGAGGCGATCTCGGTGGGCCGGCTGGCGCAGATCACGCTGGCGCAGCAGCCGACCGTCACCCGTCAGCTCGATCGCATGCAGAAGAAGGGGCTGATCCAGCGCATCGAGCACCGGGCCGATCGCCGGGTCACGCTGGCGCTGATCACGGCCAGCGGTCAGGCCTTGGCCGACAAGCTGATTGGCCAGGCGCTGGCGCATGAGCAGCGCGTGCTGTCGCCCTTTGGCGCCGAGCGCGCCGCGCTGCTGAAGACAACGCTGCGCGAGATCATCGACGCCCACCGGGTCGACAGCGAGCGCTGAGCGCGCTGTCAATTCGCCGCGGCGCCGGGCCGGCAGGCGCGGAAACAAGAACGCCCCGGCTGGCGGGGCGTTGAAGCGCTGAAGGCGCTGAAGATCTGGAGGCGCGACCGGGAGTCGAACCCGGCTAGACGGATTTGCAATCCGTTGCATAACCGCTTTGCTATCGCGCCGGTGGCCTGCCGTTGCCGCTGATCATGGACTGTCGATCAGACTGACAAAAAAGGGAAGCCGCGGCTTCCCTTCTGCAAATCTGGAGCGGGAGAAGAGTCTCGAACTCTCGACCTCAACCTTGGCAAGGTTGCGCTCTACCAACTGAGCTACTCCCGCGTTTTCGGCGTCGCCTTTCGGCCCCGTCGAGCCTCGCATTATATGGCGCTTTTCAGGCGCTCTGCAAGCGTTCTGTGCATCAATGTGGCAAGCCGTCGGCGGCGATGGTCGGCGCCGGCGCCGGCTTGCTGGCGTCCTTGTCGGCAACCGGTTCTTCGTCGGGCAAAGCCTGCGGCACCCGTTCGAGGGCGAACTCCAGCACCTGGTCGATCCAGCGCACCGGAACGATCTCGAGATTGTCCTTGGCGTTGGCCGGGATCTCCTGCAGATCCTTCACGTTGTCCTCGGGAATCAGGACCGTGCGCACGCCGCCACGGTGCGCCGCCAGCAGCTTTTCCTTCAGGCCGCCGATGGCGGTGACCTCGCCGCGCAGCGTGATCTCGCCCGTCATGGCCACGTCGGCGCGAACCGGGATGCCCGTCAGCGCGGAGACGAAAGCCGTGGTCATTGCGATGCCGGCACTGGGTCCATCCTTGGGCGTCGCGCCGTCGGGCACGTGCATGTGGATGTCGCGCTTCTCGAACATCTCGTCCTTGATGCCCAGGCGGCGAGCGCGGGCGCGCACCACCGAGCGCGCTGCCTCGACCGATTCCTTCATCACGTCGCCCAGCGAACCGGTGCGGATGATGTTGCCTTTGCCCGGCATCACGGCCGCTTCGATGGTCAGCAGATCGCCGCCCACTTCAGTCCAGGCCAGGCCGACCACTTGCCCGACCTGGTTGGCCTTCTCGGCACGGCCGAAGTCGAACTTGCGCACGCCCAGGAAGTCGTTGAGGTTGTCGTCGGTGACGACCACCTTGCCTTCGTACTGCTTGAGCTGGACGCCTTTGACGACCTTGCGGCAGACCTTGGAGATCTCGCGCTCAAGCGAGCGCACGCCGGCTTCGCGGGTGTAGTAGCGGATGATGCCTCGCAGCGCCGACTCGGTGACTTCCATCTCCTCGTCGAGCACGCCGTTGTTCTTCTGCTGCTTGGGCAGCAGGTAGCGCACGGCGATGTTGAGCTTTTCGTCCTCGGTGTAGCCGGCCAGGCGAATGACTTCCATCCGGTCCAGCAAGGCCGGCGGGATGTTCATCGAGTTGCTGGTGGCGACGAACATGACGTCGGAGAGGTCGAAGTCGACCTCGACGTAATGGTCGCTGAAGGTGTGGTTCTGCTCGGGGTCGAGCACTTCCAGCAGCGCCGACGACGGATCACCGCTGAAGTCCATGCCGAGCTTGTAGATCTCGTCGAGCAGGAACAGCGGATTGCGCGTGCCGACCTTGCTCAGGCTCTGCAGCACCTTGCCCGGCATCGAGCCGATGTAGGTGCGGCGGTGACCGCGGATCTCGGCTTCGTCACGCATGCCGCCCAGCGCCATGCGCACGAACTTGCGCCCGGTGGCGCGCGCCACGCTCTGGCCGAGCGAGGTCTTGCCCACGCCCGGGGGGCCGACCAGGCACAGGATCGGCGCCTTCACCTTGTCGACGCGCTGTTGCACCGCGAGGTATTCGAGGATGCGGTCCTTGACCCTCTCGAGGCCGTAGTGGTCTTCGTTCAGCACCGCCTCGGCATTGGCCAGATCGTGCTTGATCTTGGTCTTCTTGGCCCACGGCAGGTTGATCAGCGTGTCGATGAAGTTGCGCACCACGGTGGCTTCGGCCGACATTGGCGACATCAGCTTGAGCTTCTTCAGCTCGCTCTCGGCCTTCTTGCGCGCCTCTTTGCTCATCTTGGCGCCGATGATCTTCTTCTCGAGCTCCTCGAGGTCTGCACCCTCTTCGCCGTCGCCGAGTTCCTTCTGGATCGCCTTGACCTGTTCGTTCAGGTAGTACTCGCGCTGGCTCTTCTCCATCTGCCGCTTGACGCGGCCGCGGATGCGCTTTTCCACCTGCAGGATGTCGACTTCGTGCTCGAGCAATTCGAGCAGTTTCTCCAGCCGCTTGCCGACTGCGAACAGTTCGAGCACCGACTGCTTGGCTTCGAGCTTGAGCGGCAGGTGGGCGGCGATGGTGTCGGCCAGGCGACCCGGATCGTCGATGCCGGAGATCGAAGTCAGGATTTCCGGCGGGATCTTCTTGTTGAGCTTGACGTACTGGTCGAACTGCTGCGTCACGGCGCGGCGCAGGGCCTCGATCTCGGAGGTCGTCTCCAGCGCCGGCGGCACCGGCGTGACGACGCCGACGAAGTGCTCCTCGGTGTCGGAGATGTCGTTGGTGGTGGCGCGCTGAATGCCTTCGACCAGCACCTTGACGGTGCCATCGGGCAGCTTGAGCATCTGCAGGATGTTGGAGACGCAGCCGATGTCGAACATGTCGTCGGCTTTGGGCTCGTCCTTGCCGGCGGCTTTTTGCGCCACCAGCATGATCTGGCGGCCCGACTCCATGGCGGTTTCAAGCGCCTTGATCGACTTGGGACGGCCGACGAAGAGCGGAATCACCATGTGCGGGAACACCACGACGTCGCGCAGCGGCAACAACGGCAGCGTGATCGGGTCGGGCGGAAGAATCGGATGTCCGGACATTGGTACCTCTCTTTCTCGGTCCGACTTGGGGGCCGAGCGCAGATTTGCAAGTGAGCGGACCGGCGGGCAATGCCGCCGGGCGGGGTCAGGCGCTGGCTTTGGCCTTGGGCTGTTCGCGGTAGACCAGCAGCGGTTTGCCACCCTCGTCGACGATGTGCTCGTCGACCACGACCTTGGCCACACCGTCGAGCGTTGGCAGCTCGAACATGGTGTCGATCAAGGCGTGCTCGATGATGGAACGCAGGCCACGTGCGCCAGTCTTTCGCGCCAATGCCTTGCGGGCGATGGCGGTCAGCGCCGAGGGGCGGATCTCGAGTTCGACACCGTCCATCGAAAAGAGTTTCTGGTACTGCTTGACGAGCGCGTTCTTGGGCTCGGTGAGGATTTGCACCATCGCATCCTCACTCAGCTCACCCAGCGTGGCCACGACCGGCAGGCGGCCGACCAGCTCAGGGATCAGGCCGAACTTGATCAGGTCTTCAGGCTCGGCGTGGCGGAAGACATCGGCAG
>JAUYAJ010000323.1 GCA_030693565.1 Rubrivivax sp. | reverse complement strand
TGCGGTGGCAGCCGCGATGTCCCGCCTGCACGCTGGCTGGCCGGCCTGGCGGGCGCGGCCGCTGACCGAGCGCGCGGCGCTGCTGCGCAGCGCCGGCGACGCGCTGGAGGCACGGCTGCCCGAGTTCTGCGCCTTGCTGGTCCGCGAAGCCCACAAGACCTGGGGCGACTGCGTCGCCGAGGTGCGCGAGGCGATCGACTTCTGCCGCTATTACGCCGACCAGGCCGAGGCGCGGCTGGCCGACCAGTGGCTGCCCGGTCCGACCGGCGAGAGCAACCAGCTGCGCCTGCATGGCCGCGGCGTTTTCGTGTGCATCAGCCCGTGGAACTTCCCGCTCGCCATCTTTGCCGGCCAGGTGGTGGCGGCGCTGGTCAGCGGCAACGCCGTCGCCGCCAAGCCCGCCGAGCAGACGCCGGCGGTGGCGCAGCGCTTCGTCGCCTTGCTGCATCAAGCCGGCATTCCGGCCGACGTGCTGGCCATGCTGCATGGGCCGGGTGAGACGGTGGGCGCGGCACTGGTGGCCGACCCGCGCTGCGCTGGCGTGTGCTTCACCGGCAGCACCGCGGTGGCGCGGCTGATCCACCGCGCGCTGGCCGCCAAGGACGGCCCCATCGTGCCGCTGATCGCCGAGACCGGCGGCCTCAACGCCATGCTGGTCGACAGCACGGCCTTGCCCGAGCAAGTGGTCGACGCCGTCGTCCAGAGTGCTTTTCGCAGCGCCGGCCAGCGCTGCTCGGCGCTGCGCCTGCTGTGCCTGCACGAGGGCATTGCCGACAGCGTGATCGAGATGCTGGCCGGGGCGCTGCGGCTGCTGCGCTGCGGCGACCCGGCCGACCTGGCCACCGACGTCGGCCCGCTGATCGACGACGAGGCCTTTGCCCACTTGCAGCGCCATGTGCAGCGCCTGCGCGGCCAGGCCCGGCTGCTGGCCGAAACGCCGCTGACGTCGGACTGGCCGCGCCTGCTGGCGCCGGTGGCCTTCGAGATCGGCAGCATCGCCGAGCTCGGCGAAGAAGTCTTCGGCCCGGTGCTGCATGTGGTGCGCTGGCGCGGCGAGGTGGCCGCGGTGGTGGCGCAGATCAATGCGCTGGGCTATGGCCTGACGCTGGGTGTGCAGACGCGCATCGACGGCCGCGCCCAGCGCATTGCCGACGCCGCCCAGGTCGGCAACGTCTATGTCAACCGCAACATGATCGGCGCCGTCGTCGGCGTCCAGCCCTTCGGTGGCGAAGGCTTGTCGGGCACCGGCCCCAAGGCAGGCGGGCCGAACTACCTGCCGCGCTTTTGCGCCGAGCAGACCGTCACCATCAACACCGCCGCCGCCGGCGGCAACGCCGAACTGCTGGCGGGGCTGCCTTCAGCGCTCAGTTGAGGTACATGCCCAGGTAGCGGCGGCCGCGGCTGACGGCGTCGGCGTCAGCGCAGACCGTGAACCACTCGACCAGCTGGAGGCGGGCCTTCTCGCGCCACTCGGCCTTGTCGCGCATCACCACTTCCAGCAGCTGGTCGAAAGCGGCGCCGAACTCGCCGCCGTGCATCTGCAGCGCGGCGAGCTGGAAGCGGGCGTCGAAGTCCTTGGCGTCGGCGGCGATGCGCGCGGCCAGCGCCTGCGGGTCGCCGTCCGGCCGCTGGCGCGCCAGCGCGATGCGCCCGGTCAACGCCGTCCAGCGGTCTTCGCGCTGCGCTTCGGCCACGCCGCCCAGCAGCAGCTGCGCTTCGTCGAGCGCGGCGCGGGCGATCTGGCGCTCGGCCAGATCCAGCGTGGCGCCGGCATGGCCGGGTTGCAGCGCCAGCACCTTGAGCAGCAAGGCCTCGGCCGCGTCGCCAGTTGCCAGCGCGGCCTCGGCCAGCAAGGCGTCGACCGGCGAGACTGCGGGTTGCAGATGACGATCGAGGAAGGCGCGGATCTGGCCTTCGGGCAAGGCGCCGGTGAACTGGTCGACGACCTTGCCGCCGATGAGCAGAAACACCTGCGGGATGCTGCGCAGCCGCAGCGCGCCAGCGACGCCGGGGTGCTCGTCGGAGTTGAGCTTGGCGAGCACGAAGGCGCCGGCGTAGTCGTGGGCCAGCTTCTCCAGCATCGGCGTCAGCGTGCGGCAAGGGCCGCACCAGGACGCCCAGCAGTCGAGCAGCACCGGGGTCTGCATCGACCGTTCGATGACGGCGGGTTCGAAGTCGGCGTCACCGACGTCGACGACCCATTCGGATTCCAGGGCAGGGTTGTGCATGGCGGCTCAGGTGGGACAGAAGTTGCTGGAAGGGCGCTCAGTCGAGCTTGACGCCCAGCTTGGTGATCACCGGGCCCCAGCGCTTGACGTCGGCGTCGATGGCGCGCTTGAAGTCGGCCGCGCTGCCGCCGACGATCGTCAGGCCCTGGTTTTCCAGCGCCGTCTTCACCGCTGGATCCTGCAGCACGGCGTTGGCGTCGGCGTTGATCCGCGTCACCACCGCGTCGGGCGTGCCGGCGGGCGCAAAAAGGCCGTTCCAGGCCAGCGACTCGACGTTGCGGTAGCCGCTGTCGACCAGCGTCGGCAGCTCTTTCAGGCTGTCGGCGCGCTGGCCGCTGCTGACGGCCAGCAAGCGCACCTTGTTGTTGCGCACATGGGGCAGCAAGGCCGGCGCCACCATGAAGGTGACGTCGGCCTCGCCCTGCGCCACCGCCATCGCCGCCGGCGGCGAGCCGTTGAAGGGGATGTGGGTGGCCTGGAAGCCGGCTTCGCTGATGAACAGCTCCATCGTCAGGTGGGCCGAGCTGCCGTTGCCCAGCGACGAGTAGTTGACCTTGCCGCCTTGCGACTTGGCCCAGGCGACGAACTCGGCCACGGTCTTGGCCGGCACCTTGTCGGCGTTGACGCCGAGCACGTTGGGCTGGCTCGTCGTCATGATCACCGGCAGCAGGTCTTTCGCCGGGTCGTAAGGCATCTTGCGGTAGAGGAAGGGGCCGAAGGCGATCGGGCCGTTGAAGCCGATCGCCAGCGTGTGGCCGTCGGTTGACTTTGCCGCGACGTCCAGGCCGAGCATGCCGCCGGCGCCGGGCTTGTTTTCGACGACGACCGGCTGGCCCCAGCGCGCGGCGAGCTTGTCGCCCATGCTGCGCACGATGAGGTCGAGCGAGCTGCCCGGGCCGGTGGGCACGACGATGCGCACCGGCTTGCTGGGCCAGGTCTGGGCCATGGCGGGCAAGGCGGCAGTGGCCAGGGCGGCGAGGCAGGCCAGGGGGATTTGACGACGCAGCATGGATGTTCTCTCGGTGGTCAGCGGCAACCCGCTTTCGGGCCACCGATGCTAGCCGAGTGCGCCGGCCGCGCCGGCGCTGGTGGTCAGAGGTTGAGAGGCAATCCCATAGGCCCGCGCAGGGCCCTTGGACGCCCCGGCCCTGCGGGTAAGCCCCCAGAACAGCCCCACTCGGCGTTGCAAATGCGTGCCGGGCCACCCGGCCCGCCTGCGCTTTGCGCCTTGATTGAGGCTGTTCTGGGGGCTTACGCGGGCCCAGGGGATTGCCTCTCAGTCGCGCTTGCCGCTGAAGGTGCCCTGGACGTTCTGCCCGACCACCATCCAGGTGCCGGCCATGGCGCCGGACTGGGTGTCGATGCGGCCGCTGAACTGCGCCGTCGTGCCCTGGTTGGTGCCAATGAGGACGAAGATGCCGTTGGCGTCGGCCACGCCGTTGACCGGCACGCTGCCGCCGGCCGCCGCCGACTGCACGATGCCGCTGACGCGGCCATTGACCGAGACCAGCAACGACAGCACACCGCTGTGGCCGCCGCCGAACTGGCCCGAGAACGAACCGACCATGGTGCTGGGCACGACGTTGTCGGACTGGGTCACGATCACCGATGGCGCCACCACCACCTGCGGCAGCGTGATCACACGCGGCGTGACGACATGGGGCGCGACGGTCAGCGGCGCGACGACGCGCGGGTTGACGACGGTGGCGGTGGCTGGCGTGGCGGCGGCGATGGTGGCAGCGCCCGCCGGCGCCAGCACGGTGGTCGTCTGCGGGGTGGCTGCGGTCGACATCGCGGCGTTGCTGACACTGGCTTCGGAGCGTGCCCGCACCAGGTGCGGCTTGGCGCGAATCGACGCCACCACCTTGTTGAAGTTGTCGAGCAGGCTGGCGGCAATCAGCTTGCCCTCGGGTGACTTGCTGTAGCCCCCGGCGGCGGCCCAGCCCAGCCCGCCCCAGCCCCAGCCGCCGAGGCTGAAGCTCATCTTGCTGGCCTGGCCTTCGCCGCTGGCGACCTGGATGCCCGAGCGCACGTCGGACACCAGCAGCGAGGTCTGCGCTTCCTTGAACTTGACGCCGCCGGCGAGCGCGCCCAGGAACGCGCCGCCGCGGCCCAGCAGGCCACCCAGGCTGCCCAAGGTGCCGCCAAAACCGCCGGTGTCGTCGGCGAACTGCACCACCGCGGTCATGACGAAGTCGGCCACCTGCATCTGGCCGCCGCCGATGTTGGCGTCGGCGGTCAGCTGGCCGCCGGCGGCCAGCGCCCGCTCGCGCTGCATGGTCTGCATGCCGGCGCCGCGTTCGACGACGGCAAAGCAGCCCGACTCCTGGGCGATCATGCGCAGCATCGCCGTCGGCGAGCCGAGCTGGAAGCGGTTCAGCCGCTGCAGCACGGCGTCGTCGGATTCGGCCACCGCCAGGGTGCCGAACTCGCGCTCGCACTTGTCGACCGTGGGGGCGCTCTCGTTGGCCCAGGCGCTGCCGCCCAGCAGTGCCAAGCCGACGCCAAAGATTGCCGCGTGATTCATGGGGCGATTTCCTCAAGAAAAGGGGATTGACCGGCTGCTGTGCAGCCGCCCAGTCTAAAAATCGCGCCCATGTGCGTCCATCCCAAACAGAAGGGGGGCGCAGCCCGGCGGACCGCGGCTGGCTACACTGCGGCGATGCCCAAGCCGCTGCCGACTTCCCCCGTCCCCGCCATCGCTTTCATCGGCGGCGGCAACATGGCCAGTGCACTGATCGGCGGGCTGCTCAAAGCCGGCCGCGCGCCGGCCTCGATCGTCGTCGTCGAGCCCTTCGAGGCGCAGCGCGACAAGCTCGCGGCCAGCTTCGGCATCGACGCGCAGGCGGCGACCGACGAACGGCTGGCCGGTGCGGAGCTCGTGGTCTGGGCCGTCTAGCCGCAGTTGTTCGCCGAGGCGGCCGCGCCGTGCAAGCCCTTCGTCGCCGGTGCGCTGCAGCTCAGCGTGATGGCCGGCATCCGCAGCAGCACGCTGGTCCAGGCCAGTGGCAGCGGGCGCGTCGTGCGTGCGATGCCGAACACACCAGCCTTGATCGGCCGCGGCATCGCCGGCCTGTACGCCAGCCCGGCGGTGACGGCGGCCGAACGTGCCGAGGTCGAGGCGCTGCTCGCGCCCACCGGGGCCACGCTGTGGGTCGAGCGCGAAGAAGACCTCGACGCCGTCACCGCGATCTCGGGCTCGGGCCCGGCCTATGTGTTCTACGTCGTCGAGGCGATGGTCGAAGCCGGCGTCTCGATGGGCCTGGGCGCCGACCAGGCGCGCCGGCTGGCGCTGGCCACTTTCGACGGCGCGACAGCGCTGGCCAGCCAGTCCGGCCAGCCGCTTTCGGTGCTGCGCGCCCAGGTCACGTCCAAAGGCGGCACCACGCATGCCGCGATCAGTTCGCTCGAAGCCGATGGGGTGGCGCTGGCTTTTGGGCGCGCGCTGCAGGCGGCGCGGCGCCGTGCGCACGAACTGGGCGACGAGTTCGGCGGCTGATCCGTGGGCTAACGCAGCGCCAGGTCCAGCGCCACGCCGCAGAACACCGCGAACCCGAGCCAGTGGTTGAGCCGGAACGCCTTGAAGCAGCCTTCGCGTGAGCGGCTGCGGATCAGCGTGAAGTGCCACAGCGCCTGTGCCGCAGCCGCCGCGATGCCGAGCAGGTAGACCCGGCCCAGCCCCAGCGCCATTCCCAGCGCCGCCCAAGCGCCCAGGTGCAGGGCGTAAAAGACCATCACCGCGGCCACGTCGTAGCGG
>JAUYAJ010000321.1 GCA_030693565.1 Rubrivivax sp. | reverse complement strand
GGACTTCAAACACCACCGGCGGGCCGGCCAGCGTCGGCGTCAACAGCATGTCGTAGCGCAGGTGGAAATCGCCCAGCGCACGCGCAAAGGCATTCCACTGCACCAGCTCGCCAGTGAGCACGCCGGCCGGCACCGACTGGCCCAGCACCGCCATCACCAGCGTCAGCAGTTCGAAGTCGCTGCGGCGCGCGCCTTGCTGCAGCGCGTAACCCACGGTCGCCGGGATCTGGCCGAAGTACAGGTGCAGGAAGGCGCGCGCCAGCGCGGCGCCGTCGATCGCCGGCGCTGCGGCCTCGACCACGTGGCCCAGCGAGCGCAGCAGCGCCGCGGTGCGCTCGACCGCCGCCACCGCTTCGGCGTGCACCGGGGTGCCGATCGGCGACGCCGTGCTCATCGCAATGCGCAGGCGGCGCGGCGCGCGCTGCGCCAGCGTTGCGTAAGGCAGCTCGGGGGCGGCGTAGGGGAAGGGGTCGCCGGGTTGTGCGCCGCTCTGGATGTCGAGCGCCAGCGCGCTGTCGCGCACGCTGCGCGAGATCACACCTTCGCTGCAGGCGCCAAACCACACTTCACCGAAGCCCGGCCCGTTGGAGATGCGCCCGCGCGACGGCTTGAGCGCGAACAGCCCGCAGCAAGCGGCCGGGATGCGCAGCGAGCCGCCGCCGTCGTTGCCCGAAGCCATCGGCACCACGCCGGCGGCCACCGCCGCCGCCGAGCCGCCGCTGGAGCCGCCGGCCACGCGCTCCAGATTCCAGGGGTTGTTGACGCGGCCGAAGGCTTTCGAGTCGCTGACGCCTTTGAGCCCGAACTCGGGCAGGTTGGTCTTGCCGAAGATCACCAGCCCGGCGTCGAGCAGGCGCTGCAGGCCGGCCGCATGTTCGCTGGGCACGACGCCGAGCATCGAACGGCTGCCATAGCTGGTGGGCACGCCGGCGACGTCGAGCACGCTGTCCTTGACGAGAAAGGGCACGCCGGCCAGCGGCCCGGCCGGCGGGCGCGTCAGCTGTGCCTGCGCCAGCGCGTCCAGCGGCCGCAGCAAGGCGTTGATCTGCGGCTGCACGCGCGCCATCTGCGCCTGCGCCAGATGCAGCAGTTCGGCCGCCGAGACTTCGCCGCTGCGCACCCGCGCGGCCAGCGCGATGGCGTCGTGTTGCAGGTATTCGTCGTGTCGCATGATCCTAGAAACCGCAGTTGGACGCGCCCGAGTGGGCTGCGATACGGCGCGCTGGCAAGGCGCGACGACGCTGCGGGCTGAGCCCGGACACAAACAGTCCATACGGACTGTTTGTGCCTGGCGAAGGCCAGAGCCTCTGGCTCTGGCTCATGCCCGCGAGGAGGAGCAACGCGGCCAACGCGTCGCAGCGCGGCTCACTCGCGTGCGTAGCGCTTTCACCCAGACTGTGAAGGCGGTCGTGAGCGCAAATCTCGATGTTCATGCGGTGTTGTCAGCGGAGGAAAGCGGTCAACTGCGGTTTCCAGGATGGGGGCGTTCAGCCTCCCAGGCCCAACCAGGCCAGCAGCGCCAGCGGCGCGGTCTCGGCGCGCAGCACACGCGGGCCCAGGCTCAAAGGCACAAAGCCGGCGCCACGCGCCGCCCGCTCTTCGTCGGGCGCAAGCCCCCCTTCGGGGCCGCTGAGCGCGACCACGGCGGCTTCGGTGGGCCGCTGCGGCAG
>JAUYAJ010000317.1 GCA_030693565.1 Rubrivivax sp. | reverse complement strand
TGCTTTGCGGGTGGATCACGACCTGGATGCGCTCGGGCGCCAGGTTGAACAGCCAGTGCGCCTCGATGACTTCGAGCGCATTGTTCATCATCGTCGCCGAGTCGACCGAGATCTTGCGTCCCATGACCCAGTTCGGATGCGCCACAGCCTGCGCCGGCGTGACCGCCGCCAGGCTCGCCGGGTCGCGCTCGCGGAACGGGCCGCCGGACGCGGTGAGCACGATGTGGTCGATGCGCTCGGCCCAGACGCTCCGGTCTTCGGGCAGGCACTGGAAGATCGCCGAATGCTCGCTGTCGATCGGCAGCAAGGTCGCGCCGCCGTCGGCCACCGCCTGCATGAACAAGGCCCCGCCGACCACCAGCGCCTCCTTGTTGGCCAGCAGCAGCCGCTTGCCGGCGCGCGCGGCGGCCATGCAAGGCGGCAAGCCGGCGGCGCCGACAATGGCCGCCATCACGCTGTCGACACGTTCGTCGGCCGCCATCTCGCACAAGGCGGCGGCGCCGACACGAATCTCAGTCGGCACGCCGCTGCCGTCGAGCAGATGCCGCAAGGCCTCGGCGCGCTCGGCCGTCGGCACCACCGCCACCAGGGGGCGCCAGCGCAGGCATTGCTCGGCCAGCAGGTCGATGCGCTGGAAGCTGCTCAGGCCGACGACTTCGAAGCGCTGCGGATGCCGGGCCACGACGTCCAGCGTGCTGGTGCCCACCGAACCGGTGGAACCGAGGATGAACAGGCGTTGCGGACGCATCGTCAGGCCTTCAGTCACAGCCAGGCCAGGGCCATAGCGATCGGAAGCACCGGCAGCAAGGCATCGACACGATCGAGCACGCCGCCATGGCCGGGCAGCAAACGGCTGCTGTCCTTGGCGCCGGCAGCGCGTTTGACGAGCGACTCGACGAGGTCGCCGACCACGCTCATGCCTGCCAGCGCGGCGATCGCCGCCACCGCGCCGGCCCAGCCCAGCCCGGCCTGCAGCCGGGTGTAGAGGCTGGCGCTGTCGACGTCATAGCGCTGGTCGATCCAGAGCCAGAGCAAGGCCAGCAAGAGCACGCCGGCCATGCCCGACCAGACGCCTTCCCAGCTCTTGCCCGGGCTGATGGCTGGCGCCAGCTTGCGGCGGCCCAAGGCACGGCCGCCGAAGTAAGCGGCGATGTCGGCCATCCACACCAGGCAGAACACCGAGAGCAGAAAATTGATACCGATCTGGCGCGCGTGCCCGAGCGCCAGCCAGGCGGCCCAGAGCACAAGCAGTCCGATCAGCCAGCGCGCGCTGCGCGGCAGCTGCGGCCAGGCGGCCGGCCCGCCGCGCAGCGCCACGGCGCCGCCGAGCACCCACAGCGCCGTCGCCAGCCACCAAGCCGCGGCCGGCGCTTGCACCGTCCAGCCGGCCTGCTGCGCAGCCACGCAGGCCAGCGCCAAGGCGGCGGCCATGGCCACGGCCTGCGCGCCTGAGGCTTGATTCAGCCGGCCCCATTCCCAGCCCGCAGCCGCCATCAGCACCAGCGTCAGCGCGGCGAACGGCAACTCGCCCGGCGCCAGCAAAGCCAGCAGCAGCAGGGCGACGAGCACGATGGCGGTGACGACGCGTTGCCAGAGCATGGCGGGCCCGGTGCGCCTCAGGCGCCCGCAGGCGCCAGCTCGGGCGGACGGATGCCGCCAAAGCGACGGTCACGATGGGCGAAGGCAGCGAGCGCGGCGTCGATCTGCGCTTCGCCGAAGTCGGGCCACAGGCATTCGGTGAAGAAGAACTCCGTGTACGCCGCCTGCCAGAGCAGGAAGTTGCTGATCCGCATCTCGCCGCCGGTGCGGATGAAGAGGTCGGGATCGGGCGCGAAGCTCAGCGCCATGTGTTTGGACAGACAGGCTTCGTCGACCTCATCGGCCTTGACGCCAGCGGCCAATGCCTGGCGACAGGCCTGGACCACGTCCCAGCGGCCGCCGTAGTTGAAGGCCACCGACAAGGTGATGCGGGTGTTGTGCGCGGTCGCTGCTTCGGCCTGCTCCCAGGCCTTGCGCAGCTTGTCGGACACCGCCGAGCGGTCGCCGATGATGCGGATGCGAACGCCCTCGCCGGCCATCTTGGTCAGGTACTTGGACACCGCCACCAGCACCAGGCCCATCAGGCCAGAGACCTCCTCGGCCGGCCGCTTCCAGTTCTCTGACGAGAACGCGAACACGGTCAGGAACTCGACGCCGCGGTCGGCGAAGGCATTGACAGCGCGCACCAGCACGTCGACGCCTTGCTTGTGGCCAAAAAAGCGCGGCATGAAGCGTTGCCGCGCCCAGCGGCCATTGCCATCCATCACCAAGGCCACGTGCCGCGGCACGCTGGCGGCCGCTTGTGCGGCAGCGATCGGGTTCGGGTTCGTCATCGGGGGAGCGGGCGGCGGGTCGATGGCCTCAGACGGCCATCACCTCGGCTTCCTTGCCAGTGACGAGGCGCTCGACCTCGGCGATGGTGCGGTCGGTCAGGCGCTGCACATCGTCCTGCGCGCGGCGCTCGTCGTCTTCGGACACCAGCTTTTCCTTGAGCAGCTTCTTGAGCTGTTCGTTGGCTTCGCGGCGCACGCTGCGCGCGGCAATCTTGGCGTCTTCGCCGGCGTGGCGAACGACCTTGGTCAGCTCCTTGCGCCGCTCCTCGGTCAGCGCCGGCATCGGCACCCGCAGCAAGTCGCCCTGGGCCGCCGGGTTGAGGCCGAGGTCGGACTCGCGGATTGCCCTCTCGATCTTCGCGCCCAGGCCTTTTTCCCAGGGCTGGACGGTGATCGTGCGGGCGTCGAGCAAGGTGACGTTGGCGACCTGGCTGATCGGCACCATCGAGCCGTAGTACTCGACCTGGACCTGGTCAAGCAGGCCCGGGTGGGCGCGGCCAGTGCGGATCTTGTGCAACTCGCCCTTGAACGCCTCGACGGACTTGCCCATCTTCTGCTCGGCGGTGGTGTGGATGTCGGCGATGCTCATGGTGGTTCCAGCCCCTTCAGACATGTACCAGGGTGCCTTCGTTCTCACCCATCACCACGCGCTTGAGCGCGCCGGGCTTGAAGATCGAAAACACCTTGATGGGCAGCTTCTGGTCGCGGCACAGCGCAAAGGCGGTCGCGTCCATCACCTGCAGGTTCTTGGAGATCGCCTCGTCGAAGGCGATGGTGGCGTAGCGCGTGGCCGTCGGGTCTTTCTGCGGATCGGCGCTGTAGACGCCGTCGACCTTGGTCGCCTTGAGCACCACTTCGACGCCCATCTCAGCGCCGCGCAGCGCCGCAGCGGTGTCGGTGGTGAAGAAGGGGTTGCCGGTGCCGGCGGCAAAGACGACGACCTTGCCTTCCTCGAGGTATTGCAAGGCCTTGGGCCGCACGTAGGGCTCGACGACTTGCTCGATGGCGATCGCCGACATCACGCGCGCCGTCATGCCTTCCTGGCGCATCGTGTCGGCCAGCGCCAGTGCGTTCATCACCGTGGCCAGCATGCCCATGTAGTCGGCCGTCGCACGGTCCATGCCGACGGCGCCGCCAGCCATGCCGCGGAAGATGTTGCCCCCGCCGATGACGACGGCGACCTCGCAGCCCAGCGTCGTCACTTCCTGGATTTCGCGCACCATGCGCACGATGGTGGCGCGGTTGATGCCGTAGGCGTCGTCGCCCATCAAGGCATCACCCGACTGTTTCTGCAGTATGGGTTTATACGATGGCATTCGAATCGGCTCCTGTCTTCGTGCGTTTGATGAGTGTATGGCGGGCGCCGGCAGAGCCGGCGCCGCC
>JAUYAJ010000307.1 GCA_030693565.1 Rubrivivax sp. | reverse complement strand
CGCTGGCCCGCGACGCGGCCCTTCGTCGAGCAGCTGTGCCAGCTGGCCGACTGCCAGATCGAGCCGCCGCGCGGTCTCGACGCACTGGTCGTTGAAAGCAGTGGCCTGGGCCGCATCGACAACACGCCCCAGTACCGCCTGAGCATCGTGCTGCGCAACCGCGCGCCTTTCGAACTGCTGGTGCCTGCGCTCGAGCTGAGCTTGACCGACAGCCAGGGCGCAGTGATCGCGCGCCGCGTCGTGAGCGCGGCCGAACTGGGGTCGACGCAGACCCGTCTGGCCGGCCACGGCGAGCTGGCGCTGGCGGCCACGCTGCGCGTCGCCGACCGCCCAGTCAGCGGCTATACGATCGAGATCTTCTACCCCTGAGGCTGCCGGCCCGCCGGTGACCCCGCCACCCTGGAGCTTCCATGCCCGCCCTCATTTGCGGTTCGCTTGCCTTCGACACCATCACCAACTTCCCGGGCCGCTTTGCGCAGCAAATCCTGCCCGAGCAAGTGCACATCCTCAACGTCTCGTTTCTGGTGCCCACGCTGCGGCGCGAGTTCGGCGGTTGCGCCGGCAACATCGCCTACACCTTGCAGGCGCTGGGCGGCACGCCGGTGGTGATGGCGGCGCTGGGCAACGACGGCGGCGACTACCTGCAGCGACTGCAAGGCTGGGGCATCGACACGTCACTGGTGCGCAGCGACGACGCCATGTACACGGCGCAAGCCATCATCATCACCGACCAGGACAACAACCAGATTACCGCCTTCCACCCAGGCGCGATGCAGAACGCCCACCTGATGCAGGTGCCCCGGCGCGACGACCTGAAGATCGGCATCATCGCCCCCGATGGCCGCGACGCCATGTGGCAACACGCCCAGCAGCTCGCCGACCTGGGCGTGCCCTTCGTCTTCGACCCCGGCCAGGGCCTGCCGATGTTCGACGGCGCCGAGCTGCGCAGCTTCGTCGAGCGCGCCACCTGGGTCGCGGTGAACGACTACGAAGCGCGCATGCTCTGCGACCGCATGGGCGAAAGCCTGGAGTCGCTGTCGCGCTCGCACCTCAAGGGCGTCATCGTGACGCTGGGCGGCGACGGCTGCGATCTGTGGATAGCCGGCCAGCGCCTGCATGTGCCGGGCTGCCCGGCCACCGAGGTGCTCGACCCCACGGGCTGCGGTGACGCCTTCCGCGGCGGCTTGCTCTACGGCTTGGAGCGCGGCTGGACGCTGCAGCGCAGCGTTGAACTGGGCAACCGCATCGGCGCGCTGAAGATCGCCTGCCGCGGCGGCCAGAACCACGTCATCGACCGCGCCGCCCTCGGGCTTTGACAGCGGCCATAAAAAAGCCCGGCTGACGCCGGGCTGGGATGAAACCGTGCGCCACCTCACCCCGAGGGGCGAGGCGCGCCGCGGTCATCAGGGCTTGTTGCCGGTCGGGAAGGGCCAGGCAGCTGCCGGGCTCAATGCCGTCTTCGCAGGGGCTGCGGCGGCAGGGGCAGCGGGGGCCGCGGGTGCCGCCTTCTTTGCAGCCTTCTTCGCAGCCGGCTTCTTGGCCGCTGGCTTCTTGGCTGCAACAGCCTTCTTCGGCGCAGCAGCCTTCTTGGCGGCAGCCTTCTTCGGTGCAGCGGCCTTCTTCGCCGGTGCAGCCTTCTTCGGCGCAGCGGCCTTCTTGGTCGCAGCAGCCTTCTTAGGCGCCGCAGCCTTCTTCGCCGGTGCAGCCTTCTTCACTGCCGCCTTCTTCGCCGGTGCAGCCTTCTTGGGCGCCGCAGCCTTCTTCGCCGGAGCAGCCTTCTTCACTGCCGCCTTCTTCGCCGGTGCAGCTTTCTTCGCTGCAGCCTTCTTCGCCGGTGCCTTTTTGGCCGCGGCCTTTTTCGCAGTTGCCATAACGATCTCCTTGATCAAGTTGCAAAGAGCACCGCGCTGCTCGATACAGCGCGGCAATTCACCGTCCGATGGTCTGCTGCTGGACCGGAGTCCGGCAGCGGTCGCCTCGGTACGGTGAATGGGAAAGCAAGCCCGCGCAGCGCTTGTGTCGGCGCTGCATCGAGACTTGCGATTCGGGGATCGGGTTCATCAATACGAATAGGGCGCGGCTGGGCGTTCAGACGGGGCAGCCAGTCAGGGCACTCAGTCCCATGACAGCGCGCCGCCGGTCTGGTAGTCGATGACCCGGGTCTCGAAGAAGTTGCGCTCCTTCTTCAAGTCGATCATCTCGCTCATCCACGGGAACGGGTTCTCTTCGTTCGGGTACAGGGCCTCGAGGCCGATCTGGGTCGCGCGGCGGTTGGCGATGTAGCGCAGATAGCCTTTGAACATCGACGCGTTCATGCCGAGCACACCGCGCGGCAT
>JAUYAJ010000305.1 GCA_030693565.1 Rubrivivax sp. | reverse complement strand
CAACGTGCCGGCGGTGCTGCTGGGCGAGCGCATCGCGCGTTGGCTGCCGATGCGCCTGGCCCATGGCATCGGCGCTGCGCTGTTCGCAGCGCTCGGGCTGCTGACGCTGCTGGCCTGAGAGGTTGAGAGGCAGTCCCATGGGCTCGCGTAAGCCCCCAGAACAGTCTCAATCAAGGCGCAAAGCGCAGGCGGGCCGGGTGGCCCGGCGAGCATTTGCAACGCCGAGTGGGGCTGTTCTGGGGGCTTACCCGCAGGGCCGGGGCGTCCAAGGGCCCTGTGCGGCGTTGCATCGCTTGCCCGGACGTGAGTCCGGGCTGCGCGCCGCGCCATGGCCAGGAGGCCATGGCCTTCGCCAAGCACAAACAGTCCTCAGGACTGTTTGTGTCCGGGCGCAGCCTAGGCTGAGCCCGCTTTCGGGGTCAACGCGGGCCCGACCCAAAGCCCGACAGCCTCCTAGGCTTTGGCGTTCGCCTGGGCCCAGGCGGCCATGCCGCTGACGATCTCGGCGCGCGCGGCCTCCGGACCTTCCCAGCCCACCACCTTCACCCATTTGCCAACTTCAAGGTCTTTGTAGTGCTCGAAGAAGTGCTGGATGGTGTTCAGGCGCATCGGGTTGAGGTCGGCCGGCTTTTGCCACTGGGTGTAGATCGAAAGCACCTTGTCGATCGGCACCGCCAGCAGCTTGTTGTCGCCACCGGCTTCGTCGTCCATGCGCAGCATGCCCAGCGGCCGGCAGGTCACGACCACGCCCGGGATCAGCGGCACCGGGGTGATGACGAGCACGTCGACCGGATCGCCGTCGTCGGCCAGGGTCTGCGGCACGTAACCGTAGTTGCACGGGTAGTGCATCGACGTGCTCATGAAGCGGTCGACGAACATGGCGCCGCTGGCTTCGTCGACTTCGTACTTGATCGGGTCGGCGTTCATCGGGATCTCGATGATCACGTTGAACTCTTCGGGCGCCTTGGCGCCCGGCGTCACGTTGTGCAGGCTCATGGGGACTCTCGGGTGCTGAAAACTATGCGGGATTCTACCGAGAGGCCTTGCCAGGGCCTGACGGCCTTCCATGGTGCACCGCAGGAAAACACCATGCCGGGCCGGCTGCGCCATCCCGTAGCATCGCCGCGCTGTACTCTTACCCGTGGCGCCGGCCCATCCTTTGCGATGCCGGCGCAGTGATCAGAAGATACGACTGAGGAAGGAGAGTTTTTCATGTCCACCCCGATGGCGCTCTACGTGGCGCTGGCTTGTGGCTTTGCGGCCGTTCTCTACGGCTTTTTGCAACGCAGCTGGATCCTGAAACAGGATGCCGGCAACGCCCGCATGCAGGAAATCGCCGGTGCGATCCAGCAAGGTGCAGCGGCCTACCTGGCGCGGCAGTACCGCACCATCGCCATCGTCGGTGTCGTGCTGGCCGTGCTGATTGCGATCTTCCTCGGCGGCAAGACGGCCATCGGCTTCGTGCTCGGCGCGGTGCTGTCGGGCGCCTGCGGCTTC
>JAUYAJ010000295.1 GCA_030693565.1 Rubrivivax sp. | reverse complement strand
TAAGCCGGCACGAAACCCGGGAAGTCGAAGGCTTTCTTCACGCCGGTGTCCAGCGCGACCTGGCGGATGTTGTTGCCGTAGTCCACCGTCGGCACACCGGCGGCCTGGAAGTCCAGCATCGCCTGGACGTGCACGGCGCAGCCCTGGGCGGCGGCGGCGCGCAACTCGGCATGGCGTGCCGGGTCGGCCTGCGCCAGGCGCCAGCGCTCGACGCTCCAGCCCGGCGGCAGGTAACCGTTGACGAGGTCGTGCGCGCTGGTCTGGTCGGTCACCAGGTCGGGCCGCACGCCGCGGCGCACGAGTTCGGGCAGCACCTCCGCGGCGTTGCCGAGCAGGCCGATCGAGACCACCCGCTTCTGCGCGGTATAGCCGGCCATGCGTGCCAGCGCGTCGTCGAGGTCGACCGCCTGCTCGTCGAGGTAGCGGCTGCGCAGGCGGAAGTCGATCCGGCTCTGCTGGCATTCGATGGTCAGCGAACAGGCGCCGGCGAAGCTCGCCGCCAGCGGCTGCGCGCCGCCCATGCCGCCCAGTCCTGCGGTCAGGATCCAACGCCCGGAAAGGTCACCACCGTAATGCTGGCGCCCGGCTTCGACGAAGGTCTCGTAAGTGCCTTGCACGATGCCCTGGCTGCCGATGTAGTTCCAGCTGCCGGCGGTCATCTGGCCGTACATCATCAAGCCCTTGCGGTCGAGCTCGTCGAAGTGCTCCCAGGTCGCCCACTTGGGCACCAGGTTGGAATTGGCAATCAGCACCCTTGGTGCGTCGACGTGGGTGCGGAACACGCCGACCGGCTTGCCCGACTGCACGAGCAGCGATTCGTCGGGCTTGAGCTCGCGCAGCGCCTTCAGGATCGCCTCAAAGCAGTCCCAGTCGCGCGCCGCCTTGCCGATGCCGCCGTAGACGACGAGCTCGTCCGGGTTCTCGGCGACCTCGGGGTCGAGGTTGTTCTGCAGCATCCGATAGGCCGCTTCGATGAGCCAGTTGGCGCAGCTGATGTCGCTGCCGCGCGGCGCCCGCACCGGGTGCGGCTGGGCATGCTGGTGGATGGCGGACAAGTCGGTCATGGCGGGCCTCCGGGGTGTCTCCAGCCTTGCACTCTACTTGTCTATACAAGCCTAGGCAAGTACGATGGCAGCGTGGTTTCCCCCGAGACATTGTCGGCGCGCCAGCCCGCGCTGGCGCCTTATGCACGCGTCAAGCAGTTCCTCAAGGAGGGTCTGGCCGGTGGGCGCTGGGCGCCCGGCGCGCTGATGCCCTCCGAGGCCGAACTGGTGGCGATGTTCGCCGTCAGCCGGATGACGGCGAACCGCGCGCTGCGCGAGTTGCAGTCCGAAGGCCTGGTGCTGCGCACCCAAGGCGTGGGCAGCTTCGCCGCGCCGCTGCACCGGGTGGCGTCGACGCTGACGATCCGCGACCTGCACGAAGAGATCGAGTCGCGCGGCCAGCAGCACAGCGCGCACGTCCAGCTGGCACGCGAAGAGAGCGCACCGGCCGCGCTGGCCGAACGCCTGGGCCTGCGCGCCGGCGCGCCGGTGTTCCACACCTTGATCGTGCACCGCTGCAACGGCGTGCCGCTGCAGTGCGAAGACCGCTACGTCAACCCGGCCTGCGCGCCGGCCTACCTCGACGTCGACTTCACGCGCACCACGCCGACGCGCTACCTGCTCGAGGTGGCGCCGCTGTGGGAGGCGCAGTATTCGATCGAAGCCAGCCTGCCCACCGCCGAAGAAGCGCGCCTGCTCGAGATCGACACCCAGGCCCCCTGCCTGGTGATGGTGCGGCGCACCGAAAGCCGCGGCGTGCCGATCACGCTGGCGCGGCTGGTGCATCCGGGCATGCGCTACAGCGTCGAAGGACGCTTCAAGCCATGACAGTGCGCATCCTGGCCGCTGACAGCGTGGCGCCGCGGCCGTGGCGCAACGGCGGTGGCCGCACGCGCGAGCTGCTGGCCTGGCCCGAGGGCGAGGGCTGGCAGCTGCGCATCAGCCTGGCCGACATCGACGCCGACGGCCCGTTCTCGGCCTTCCCCGGCATCGAGCGCTGGTTTGCAGTGCTCGAAGGCGGCGACGTCGAACTCGACTTCGGCGGCGCGCTGCAGCGCCGCAGCGCGGCCGACGCGCCGCTGCGCTTCGATGGCGCTGACGCGCCGGGCTGCCGGCTGCTGGGCGCGCCGACGCGCGACCTCAACCTGATGCTCAAAGGCATTGACGGCGTGCTGCGCCGTGCCGAGCCGGGGCAGCCCTGGGCCGAGGACTGGGCCTGGCGCGGCTGCTTCACCACCGGCCCGGCCGCATGCCGGCTCGCCGACGGCACGACACTCGAATTGGCCGAACGAAGCCTGGCCTGGCAGCTCGGCGCCGGGCCGCTGACGCTGTCGCCCGCCGACGCGCTGCGGCCGGCGTTCTGGATCGGCGCCGCCGCTGGACACCGATGAAGCCGACCGCACCCACCACTCGCACGCTGTGGCGCCACGCGCGCCTGGCCACGCTGGCCGGCCCGACCGGCTGGGGTCTGGTCGACGACGGCGCCTTGCTGGTCGACGGCGAAACCATCGCCTGGGTCGGCCGCAGCGCCGACTTGCCCGCCGGGCTGGCGGTCGACGCCGAACACGACCTCGGCGGCGCCCTCGTCACGCCGGGGCTCATCGACTGCCACACCCACCTGGTCTACGGCGGCCAGCGTGCGGCCGAGTTCGAGCAACGCCTGCAAGGCGCCAGCTACGCCGACATCGCACGCGCCGGCGGCGGCATCCGCTCGACCGTCGCCGCCACCCGCGCTGCCAGCGAGGCCGAGCTGTTCGCCAGCGCGGCGCGCCGCGCGCGCGTGCTGATGGCCGAAGGCGTGACCACGCTGGAGGTGAAGTCGGGCTACGGCCTCAGCCTCGAACACGAAGCGCGCTGCCTGCACGTGGCGCGCCGGCTCGGCGCCGAACTGCCACTGACGGTGTCGACCACCTGCCTGGCTGCCCATGCGCTGGCGCCGGAGTTCGAAGGCCGGCCCGACGACTACATCGACGCCGTCTGCAGCTGGCTGCCGCAGCTGCAGGCCCAGGGCCTGGTCGACGCCGTCGACGCCTTTTGCGAAACCATCGGCTTCAGCGCCGCGCAGACCGAACGTGTCTTTGCCGCCGCGCAGCGCTGCGGCCTGCCGGTCAAGCTGCACGCCGAGCAGCTCAGCGACCAGGGCGGCGCGGCGCTGGCGGCGCGCTACGGCGCGCTGTCCTGCGACCACCTCGAACACCTGTCCCAGGCTGGCGTGCAGGCGATGGCCGCCAGCGGCACGGTGGCGGCGCTGCTGCCCGGCGCCTTCTACTTCCTGCGCGAAACCAGGCTGCCGCCGCTGCAAGCCTTGCGCGACGCCGGCGTGCCGCTGGCAGTGGCCAGCGACCACAACCCCGGTTCGTCGCCCGGGCTGTCGCTGCTGCTGATGCTGAGCATGGCCTGCACATTGTTCCGCTTGACACCGGAAGAGGCGCTGCGCGGCGTGACCGTGAATGCAGCGCGCGCACTCGGCCTGGCCGACCGCGGCCGGCTCGCCGCCGGCCAGCGCGCCGACGTTGCCGCCTGGGACCTTGAACACCCGAACGAACTGGCTTACTGGTTCGGCCACAACCCCTGCCGGCGCGTGCTCGCCGGCGGCCTGGAGCGAACCCCATGAATGACATCTACACCTTGCATGAAGGCAGCCGACCGCTGCTGATCAGCGTGCCCCATGTCGGCACCGTGATCCCGCCCGACATCGCCGCCGCCCTGGTGCCGCGCGCCTTGCAGACCGAGGACGCCGACTGGCATCTCGACCGCCTGTACGACTTTGCGCACGAGCTCGGCGCCAGCCTGATCGTGCCGCGCCACGCACGCTACGTCGTCGACCTCAACCGTCCGCCGGAGAACACGCCGATGTACCCCGGCGCCAACAACACCGAGCTGTGCCCGACGCACTTCTTCACCGGCGAGCCGCTGTACCGCCCCGGCCGCGAGCCCGACGCCGCCGAGGTGGCGCACCGCGTCGCGCGCTACTGGCGGCCTTACCACGACGCCCTGGCCGCCGAGCTGGCGCGGCTGCAGGCCGCCCATGGCCACGCGCTGCTGTTCGACGGCCACAGCATCCAGGCCGAGCTGCCCTGGCTGTTCGACGGCCGGCTGCCCGACCTCAACCTGGGCACGGCAGGCGGCAGCAGCTGCGCGCCGGCGCTGCGCGACGCGCTCGCCCGGGTGCTGGCGGCGCAAAGCCGCTTCAGCCATGTCGTCGACGGCCGCTTCAAGGGCGGCTACATCACGCGCCACTATGGCCGCCCGGCGGCCGGCGTGCAGGCGGTGCAGATGGAGATGGTCTGGGACTGCTGCATGCAGACCCAGGCGCCTTATGCCTACGACGAAGCGCGCGCCGCCGAAGTGCAGCCGCTGCTGCGCGCATTGGCGCAGGCGATGCTCGACTGGCAGCCCGGCGGTGACTGAGCGGCTGCTCTGGGCCGAGCGCGCCTGGGTCGGCAGCGGCTGGCGCGAGCGCGTCGCGCTGACGATCGGCGCTGACGGCTGCTGGTCGGCGGTCGACCCCGACGTGGCGCTGCCCGCCCATGCCACACGCCTGGCCGGCCCGGCGCTGCCGGGGCTGGTGAACGCCCACAGCCACGCCTTCCAGCGCGCCTTCGTCGGCCTGGCCGAGCGGCGCAGCGGCGCGCATGACGACTTCTGGTCCTGGCGCGATCGCATGTACGGCGTCGCGCTGCGCATCACGCCCGCGCAGCTGCGCGCCGTCGCCGCCCATCTCTACCTGGAACTGCTGCACGGCGGCTATACGCAGGTCTGCGAATTCCACTACCTGCAGCACCAGCCCGATGGCAGCGCTTACGACGACCCGGCGGCCCTGAGCTGGGCACTGGCCGACGCCGCCGCCGACGCCGGCATCGGGCTGACGCTGCTGCCGGTGCTGTACGAGCGCGCCGGCTTTGCGCAGCCGGCGCTGCGCGACGACCAGCGCCGCTTCAAGACCACCGCCGCCGAGGTGCTGGCGCTCCAGCGCGCCGTCCAGGCCGCGCGGCGGCCGCTGCTGGAGGCCGGCGTCGCCATCCACTCGCTGCGCGCCGCGCAGCCGGCGTCGATGCAAACGCTGGCCGAGGGCACGACCGGGCCGCTGCACATCCACGTCGCCGAGCAGACCGCCGAAGTCGACGACTGCCTGGCCGCCACCGGCCAGCGGCCGCTGGCCTGGTTGGCACAACAGTTACCACTGGACGCGCGCTGGCAACTGGTGCACGCCACCCACAGCGAGCCGGCCGAGCTGGCTGCGGTGGCGCGCAGCGGCGCCGGGGTCGTGCTGTGCCCTGCCACCGAAGCCAACCTCGGCGACGGCCTGGCCGACCTGCCGGGCTGGCTGGCGGCCGGCGTGCCGCTGGCGGTGGGTTCGGACAGCCAGGTGGTGCGCGCCTGGCCCGAGGAACTGCGCTGGCTGGACTACGGCCAGCGGCTGCAG
>JAUYAJ010000284.1 GCA_030693565.1 Rubrivivax sp. | reverse complement strand
CGTTGGTCAGCCGCACGCTGACTTCGGCGCTGCCGATGGCCGACAGCAAGGTGGCGTAGATCTGGCTGAAAGGCTCTTCGGGCGTGCTGCCGATGGCGCGCACGACCTGGCGGCCGGCGACGACGGGCGGCGGGAAGTAGTTCCGCGGCGCCACGGCCGGGCCTTGCTGGCCGGTCCAGGCGGCAAAGAACAGGCGCTGCAATTCGGCCACCACCGGCCCTCGAAGCTGCAGGTCGGTGTCGCGCCACTCGTGCGCTGCGTCGGGGTGCGAACGGTGCAAGGTCTTCAGCGAGCTGCCGGAGTAGACGCTGCTGATGTTGATGCCGCCGAGAAAGGCGGTGCGGCCATCGACGATGAGCAGCTTGCGGTGGTCGCGCTGGTTCAGCGTCCACTGGCCGCGCACCGCCAGCGGGTTGATCGGATTGAATTCGAGCACCTGGATGCCGCTGGCAGTCATGCGCTCGAAGAACGCTGCCGGTGTGCTCAGGGTGCCGACGGCGTCGCGCAGCAGGTTCACCTGCACGCCTTGCTGCTGCTTGTCGATCAAGGCGTCGGCGAAGCGCTGGCCGACCTCGTCGTCCTCGAAGATGTAGGTCTCCATGTTGACGTGGTCGCGCGCGGCCTCGATGGCCGCCAGCATCGCGCGGTAGGTGGCCGGGCCGTCCTTGAGCAGCAAGACGCTGTTGCCGGTGGTCAGCGGGCTGCCGACGATGGCTTCTTCGAGCGCGAGGTGGCGGTCGAAGATGCTGGTCTTGCCGCCGCGCTCTTGCAGGCCTTTGAGGATGGCCCGGCTGCGCTCGGCCGACAGCGGGCCGCGCGCGCCGACCATCTGCATGCGCGGCTCGGCGCGGCGCAAGTCGGGAACGATCGTGGGCAGGGTCGAGCAGCCGGCCAGTGTGTATACCAGCCAGGCCACCGCGGCCACGCCGCCGACTCTGCCCAGCCAGGCAAGCATGTTCAGGCGCTGGCTGTCAGTGGCCGGCGCTGCGAGCTCATTTCGCCGATGCGGCGGGCGCCGGCGGCACCACGATCACCGTGGTGCCGGTGCCGGGCTTGCCAACTTCACCAGCGACGCCTTCGCTGCCGGTGGCGCCGGTGCTGCCCTGGGCGCCAGTGGATCCGGTGGCGCCGGTAGGCCCGGCCGGGCCGGGCACTGGCACGGTCACGACAGGGGGGACGACGACGGTGGGACGGTCGCAGGCGGTCAGTGCGAGCACGGCGAGCAGGGCGGGGGCGAAGATGGAAGCGAAGCGTTTCATGGGGACTCCGTGATGGGTGGGGTGAGGGTCGCGGGGCTGGCGATCAGGTCTTGCCGAAGCGGGCCTTGGCGGTGTCCAGGCAAGCGGTCTTCGACTCGTTGGCGAGCACTTCGCACTTTTCGGCGGCCAGCTTGTGGTCGGCGTCGCGCTTGACGGCAGCGGCGTCGGCTTGCGCGGTGTCGACCTTGCGGTGCAGCTTGGCGTCGGCGAGCGCCTTGGTGTGGACTGTCTTGGCCTCGAGCAGACAGGTGTCCTTGGCCTGCCCGGCGCTGTCGTCGCAGCGTTCCTTGGAAACGTCGTAGGTGGCGTCAGCGGTGACGACAGCGAGCTTGTCGCTATCGGCCAACTTGCCGGACTGCTGGTAGGCGAGTGCGGCCAGGGCGACCTTCTCTTTGCCCGACGCCTGCTTCTGGCACACGTCCCTGGTATTGCCGCCCAATTGCAGGCAAGCCGTGGCTTCGGCTTTCTGGTCGGCGCCGATGCGGGCCTTTGCGGTGTTGAATTCGGTCTTCGTCAGCGTGGCACTGAAGGCGCCGCCAGCGACGAGCATGGCAGCGACAGCGACGAGGTTGCGGCAATGGGCGAGAGTGTTCATGAGGTGTCTTCCGGTTCGGGGCGGTTTGTGGGAGGTCCGCCGAGGCCCGAGTGTCGACAAGCGCGCCGCTTGCCGACAGCGGACAGCGCCGCGGGTCGGCGTAGTTCTCGTCCTACCTGGAGGCGCTGTCGTGCACCTGGCGCGTGGGCAGCCTGTGCGGACTGCCGCCCCAAAGGCCTAGTCGAAAGTGATCACCCGATCGCCAGCGCCCGGCACGCAGCCGGCGTCGATGGGCGTCCAGCCGTGGCGCACGACGATGTGCTGCTCGGTGTGGCACAGCTCCACCCGGCGCGCGTCAGGCTCGCGTTGGCGCGCAAAGGCCTCGATCGAGGCCGGCATGCTGATGCGAAAGCGCAGTGCGAGTCGGTCGGCCTCGGGATGGTCGTCCAGATGCACCCAGGGCATGAAGCCGGCAGCGAACATGAGCCAGTGCGAGCCCAGTTCAATGACGCTGGGCGCGTAGTGCTGCGCTTGCAGCCACTGTTGGGCTTGCGCGCGCAGCCCCGGCGACGCAGCCAGGCCGCCCCAGGCCGTGGCCAGCAGTTCGGCCACCCACTGGTTGCAGTTCTGGTACCGCAGCCCGAAGGCGTAGGCGTTGGCGCTGTAGCTGGCGCCCAGCAACTGCAGCACGCCGGCGTTGTCCAGCGCCGCGCGTTCCAGCGCCCGGGCCGGCGCAGGTGGCAGCAGCACGATCGACACGAATCCCGAAGCGGGGTTGTCGCCGCCAAACACAAAGCCGGCCAGCCCCTGGTCGAACAGGCGCGGGCGCTGTTCGTCGCAGGCGTAGTAAAGCTGGCGCACCGACCAGGGCGAGTTGCTGCTGAGCTGGAGGCTGACGCCGGCGTGCGAGTAGCGCTGATCGAAGCGCGACAAGTCCAGCCCCGAGCGCGCGATCAGCGCCAGCGCATGGTTGGAGGCATCGAGCTCATCGCGCACCGCGGCGGCAAAGCGCAGCAAGCGGTCTTGCTGGCGCGCCGTCAGCGGCGCATCGCGGTCGCAGTAGTGCTGTGACGTCGACGCGGCGTCGGCCGCGCCCATCGCCCCGACCAGCGCCGCCCCCAGCAGCTGCGCGCGCAGGCCCGCGCCGGTGCAGCTCAAAGGGTCACGGCGTGGGATGCCAGCTCGCGCATCCAGTCGTCGGCCAGGGCCAGGAAGAAGGGTTCGTGGGTGTCGGCGCGCGCGAACTCGAAGCCATAGGGCCGCTGACGGGCGCGAATCAAGTCGCCCACCGCAAGACCCTGGCGCGCCAGCGCAGCGCGTGGCACATCGAGCCAGAACCCGCCGCCATCCTCTGCCGTCGACTGCAGTTGCAGGCGCTGCATGTGCGCGCGCGCTGGCAACTCGGCCAGCGCAAGGATGCGGTATTCGCCCGCCGCCACGTCGTTGCGCCGCGACGAGCTGTTGCTCGACCCGCGCACTGAATCGGACAGGCTGCCGATCGACTGCGAACCCACGCTGGACGCCGACAAGGCTGCCGAACCCAGGCTTTCAGCCAGGCTGGGGGCGCTGCTCAGCGCGCATGTCAATGCCAGCCAGGCCAAGCGTGTCGGGAAGGGGGTCATGGGCGCTCTCCGTGCCAAGCGCATGAAGCGCCGAACGCGAAAGCATAGCCGGTCGGCCCAGGTCAGGCCGGCCGGCGCGGGCTCAGCATGGCAGCGCCCGCGCCGTCAGACTTCAGCCCGCCGGTTCACGCAGATAGATCTCGACGCGGCGGTTGCGCGCGCGGCCGGCTTCGGTGGTGTTGTCGGCGACCGGCTCGCGCTCGCCACGGCCGGCGGTCTGCACATGGGCCGGCGCCACGCCGCGCGCCACCAGGTAGTCGCGCACACTTTGTGCACGTTCGATCGACAGCGGGTTGTTGACGGCCTCTGTTCCGCTGCTGTCGGTGTGGCCGATGATGCTGACACGGGCATTGGCGTCGTCGCGCAACTGGCTTGCAAACGGGTCGAGCACGTTGCGCATCGCCGGCCGGATGGCAGCGCTGTTGAGGTCGAACGAAACATCGTTGGGGATGTTCAGCTTGAGCTGGTTGTCGGCCGTGCGGCTGACCTCCACGCCGGTGCCGCGCGTGGCCTGCTCGAGTGCGACGCGACGATCTTCCTGCCGCTTGGACCAGAGGTTGCCGGCCACCGCGCCGACCGCGCCGCCGAGCACGGCACCGGTGCCGGCCTTGCCGCCAGTGACCGAACCGAGCACGGCCCCGGCCACCGCGCCGATGCGGGCGCCCTGCGCCGTGCCTTGCTGGCGCGGGCTCATGTCTGCACAGCTCGCCATCAGCAAGGCAGCGGCGGCAAGGCCGCTGAGGGCCAGGCGATTGAGACGTCGTTCGTTCATTGTCATTTCCTTCAACAGGCTCGCGAGCGGAGAGCCCACGCTGCCGTTCAGTTTGCAATTGGCGCCAGCCAGGCGCCATCGGCGCGCGCCGGCATCGGAGGTCGGAGACGTCCTACGCCGGACCGGCCCTGGCGGCGCCGCAGTGGCTACTTGCGGGCGCCGTCCTTGACGACTTGCTGGATGTCGCCAGCGACCTTCTGGGTCTGGCCAAAGACCTGCTTCTTGAGGCCTTTGAGCTGCTGCTCGGTACTGCCGATCAGTTTGCCGGTGGTTTCTTGCACCTTGCCGGCGGCGTCCTGCAGCGTGCCCTGGATCTGGTTCTTGTTCATGGGTTCACTTTCAGTTGGTTGTCCATCGGAACTGCGTGGCCATCGGCGCGCGCAACGGGTTCATCGGCGAGCGCGCGCTGTGGGTTTGAGGCGTTCGGCGAATCCTCTGCGCCACTGGCCGACCGCCGCGATCGCAACCGTGACCATAGCTGTCCAGTGGCTCGCGGTCTGTGCGCGAACGAACGCAGCGGCCCTGTGCGGCCTTGGTGCGCTGGCGAACCGACAAAGGGCCGCCAAGGCACTAACTTCGCCCATCCCTTGCCTCTGGATGCATCCATGCCGATACCAGGTTCTGCCATCTGCGAAGACACCTGCGACGACATCGCGAGCACGCTACAGGCCAAGGTCAAGAGCCTGTGCCATCTGCAGCCGTCAGGCGTCGGCGCCCCATGAGCACGACGGGCACCGCGCCGTACGCCAGCGCACCGGCGGCCGGCTCTGCAGGCAGCGTGGCGCCCTCCAAGGCCAATGCCGCAGCCGCGCCCACCAAGCTGGGCCTGGGCCTGCTGGTCGCACTGGTCGTCGGTTCGATCATCGGCAGCGGCATCTTCGGCCTGCCGCAGAACATGGCCGCGGGCGCCGGTGCCGGCGCCATCCTGATCGGCTGGACCGTCACCGGCATCGGCATGTTGCTGCTGGTGCGCGTGTACCAGATGCTGTCGCTGCGCAAGCCTGAGCTGCACAACGGCGTCTACGCCTATGCCCGCGCGCTCTCGGGTGAATACGTGGGCTTCAATTCCGCCTGGGGCTATTGGGTCAGCGCCTGGATCGGCAACGTCAGCTACCTGGTGGCGGCGTTCGGCGCACTGGGTTACTTCTTCCCCGTGTTCGGCACCGGCAATTCGCCCGCGGCCATCGCGGGGGCATCGGTGGTGCTGTGGAGCGTGCACTTCATGGTGCTGCGCGGCATCCAGGGCGCCGCGGTGCTGAACGCGGTGGTCACAGGGGCCAAGATCGTGCCGCTGCTGCTGTTCATCGTGCTGGTGGCCATGGCCTTCCAGGTCGACACCTTCCGCCTCGACTTCTGGGGCGACGCCAAGCTCGGCTCGATGCTCGACCAGGTCAAGAGCACGATGCTGGTGACGGTGTGGGTGTTCATCGGCATCGAAGGCGCCAGCGTGTATTCGGCGCGGGCCCGCAAGCGCGAGGACGTGGGCCGCGCCACCATCATCGGTTTCCTGATCTGCCTGCTGCTGCTGATGTCGGTGTCGCTGCTGTCGCTGGGTGTCTTCAACCAGCCCACGCTGGCCGGCTTGAAGAACCCGTCGATGGCCGGCGTGCTGGAAGGCGCCGTCGGCACCTGGGGCGCGGTGCTGATCTACGTCGGTCTGATCGTCTCGGTGGGCGGCGGCTTCCTGGCCTGGATGCTGCTGGCCGCCGAGTCGCTGTTCTCTCCCGCCGGCGGTGGCGTGATGCCCAAGCAGCTGGGCCGAACCAACGCCAAGGGCGTGCCCGCCAATGCCCTGTGGCTGACCAACGGCAT
>JAUYAJ010000280.1 GCA_030693565.1 Rubrivivax sp. | reverse complement strand
TGTTGTAGGGGTTCGACGACCCGAGGCTCTTGGCCACGATGTCGGTCACGCCCATGACTTCAAAAACAGCGCGCATCGGGCCGCCGGCGATGATGCCGTCACCCGGCTTGGCCGGCGCCATCAGCACCTGAGCCGCGCCATGGTCACCACGCACAGCGTGGTGGATCGAGCCGTTCTTCAGGCTGACCTTGACCATGTTGCGTCGGGCCGACTCCATGGCCTTTTGCACGGCGACCGGAACTTCCTTGGCCTTGCCTTTGCCCATGCCGATGCGGCCTTCGCCATCACCAACGACGGTGAGGGCCGCAAAGCTCAGCGTGCGGCCGCCCTTGACCACCTTGGTGACGCGGTTCACCGCGATCATCTTTTCTTTCAGACCGTCGTCGCTGCCTTCGGTCGGCGCGCGGGGTTGGAACTTTGCCATCTGATATCCCTTGACAGCGCCGAGCGCTTAAAACTGGAGCCCGGCTTCGCGGGCAGCTTCAGCCAGAGCCTTGACCCGGCCGTGGAAGGCGAATCCCGAGCGGTCGAAAGCAACCTTCTCGACACCGGCGGCCTTGGCGCGCTCGGCGATGCGCTTGCCGATGATCGCCGCGGCAGCCGCATTGGCGCCCTTGCCAGCAACGCCGAGTTGCTCGCGGACATCCTTTTCGGCCGTCGACGCACTGGCCAGCACCTGAGTGCCATCGCCGGAAACGACGCTGGCATAGATGTGCAGGTTGGTGCGGTGGACCGACAGGCGAACCACGCCTTGCAGGGCGATGCGCGCGCGCGTCTGGCGCGAGCGGCGCAGACGCTGTTCCTTCTTGGTCAACATGCTGTCGCTCCTTACTTCTTCTTCGTCTCTTTGAGGGTCACGCGCTCGCCCACATAGCGGATGCCTTTGCCCTTGTAGGGCTCGGGCGGGCGGAACGCGCGCACCTCGGCCGCCAACTGGCCCACGACCTGAAGGTCGGCGCCGGTGATGACGATCTCGGTTTGAGTCGGCGTCGTCACTTTGATGCCCTCGGGCATGTCCTTGACGACGGGGTGTGAGAAGCCGATCTGCAGGTTCAGCTTCTGGCCCTGAGCCTGGGCACGAAAGCCCACGCCGACCAGGCTGAGTCGCTTCACGAAGCCCTTGCTGACGCCGCCGACCATGTTGGCCACCAGGGCGCGCATGGTACCGCTCATCGCATCAGCAGCGACGCTGCCACCAACAGGCTCGAACTTCAATTGACCGCCATCATTCTTGACGGCCACCAAGGCATTCATCGACCGCACGAGCGTGCCGTTGACACCCTTGACGGTGATCTGATCCGCCGAGATCGACACGTCCACACCTTGCGGCACGGCGATCGGCATTTTTCCTACGCGGGACATGGCTGCTCTCTCCCTTAGGCGACGTAGCAGAGGACTTCGCCGCCAACGCCGGTCTGGCGCGCTTTGCGGTCGGTCATCACGCCACGCGGCGTCGTCACGATGGCAACGCCGAGGCCGTTCATGACCTGCGGAATCGCGTCGCGACCCTTGTAAATGCGCAGGCCGGGGCGGCTGACACGCTCGATGCGCTCGATCACCGGACGCCCGGCGTAGTACTTGAGCGCGATCTCGAGTTCGGTCTTGGCGCCGTCGGCGCGAACTGCAAAGCCGTCGATGTAGCCCTCGTCCTTCAAGACCTGCGCGATCGCAACCTTCAGCTTGGACGACGGCATCCTGACAACCGCTTTGTCCACCGCTTGCGCGTTGCGGATGCGGGTCAACATGTCGGCGATGGGGTCACTCATGCTCATAAAGAATCTCCTGCTCTTCTCGCCGATGTCACCAGCTGGCCTTGACCAAGCCGGGGATGTCGCCCTTGAAGGCGAGCTCGCGGATCTTGTTACGGCCCAGGCCGAACATGCGGAAGGTGCCACGCGGACGACCCGTGAGCACACAGCGGTTACGCAGGCGCGTCGGGTTGGCGTTGCGCGGCAGCTTTTGCAGCTCCAGGCGCGCCACGTAACGCTCTTCATCGGACCGCCTGGCGTCATTCGCCACGGCCTTCAGTTCGGCGTACTTCTTGGCGTACTTGGCGACCAGCTTTTCACGCTTCGCTTCACGCTGCTTGAGGGACGTTTTAGCCACAGGACACCTCAGTTCTTGAACGGGAAGCGGAAGGCCGTCAACAGCGCCTTGCACTCGTCGTCATTTTTCGCGCTGGTCGTGATGCTGATGTTCATGCCACGAATTGCGTCGATCTTGTCGTAATCGATCTCAGGGAAAATGATCTGTTCCTTGACACCGATGTTGTAGTTCCCGCGGCCGTCGAAGGCCCGGCCAGAGATGCCGCGAAAGTCGCGCACCCGCGGCAAAGCCACGGTGACGAAGCGATCGAGGAATTCATACATGCGAACGCCACGCAGCGTCACCATGCAGCCGATGGGCACGTTCTCGCGAATCTTGAAACCGGCAATCGGCTTCTTCGACTTCGTCACCACGGGCTTTTGGCCGGAGATCTTGGTCAGGTCGCCAACGGCGCTGTCCATGACCTTCTTGTCCGACACCGCCTCGCTGACACCCATGTTCAGCGTGATCTTGGTCAGCCGCGGCACCTGCATCGTCGAGGTGTAGCCGAACTTGGCCATCAGATCGGGAACGATCTGTTCGCGGTAGATGGCCTGCAGGCGGGCCTGCGAAGCTGCTTTCTGTTGCGCCATGCTTACCTCGCCTTATGCATTGATCGGTTCGCCGCTCGACTTGAAGACACGGGTCTTCTTGTCGCCATCGATCTTGATGCCGATGCGGTCCGCCTTGGAGGTCGCCGTATTCCAGATCGAGATGTTCGTCTGGTGGATGGACATCGTCT
>JAUYAJ010000275.1 GCA_030693565.1 Rubrivivax sp. | reverse complement strand
CGAGCCGGGTCACGCCTTGCTGGTGCAGGTAGTAGACGGCGTGCGAGTCCTTCTCGCCGAAAATCGCCACCAGCACGTTGGCGCCGGTGACTTCCTTCTTGCCGCTGCCGGTGCTTTGCGCCAGGATGTCGGGCACGCCGCCTTCGATGATGCGGCGCGCCAGGCCCTCGGCGATCGCGGTCTTGCCGACGCCGGCCTCGCCGACCAGCAGCGGGTTGTTCTTGCGCCGGCGGCACAGGATCTGGATCACGCGCTCGACCTCGTGCTGGCGGCCGATCAGCGGGTCGATCTTGCCGTCGCGGGCCAGTGCGTTGAGGTTTTGCGTGAACTGGTCGAGCGGCGTGCTCTTGCCGTCGCCGGCGGCGCCGTCTTCCTTCTCGCCTTCGCCGCCGCCGCTGGCGTCGCTGCCTTTGGCGGGCTCGGGCGGGTCGCTCTTCTTGATGCCGTGGGCGATGAAGTTGACGACGTCGAGCCGGGTCACGCCTTGCTGGTGCAGGTAGTAGACGGCGTGCGAGTCCTTCTCGCCGAAAATCGCCACCAGCACGTTGGCGCCGGTGACTTCCTTCTTGCCGCTGCCGGTGCTTTGCACATGCATGATGGCGCGCTGGATGACACGCTGAAAACCCAGCGTCGGCTGCGTATCGACTTCGTCGTTGCCGCTGACGGTGGGCGTGTTTTCCTTGATGAAACTGGCCAGGCTCTTGCGCAGGTCTTCAATGTTGGCCGCGCAGGCGCGCAGCACTTCGGCCGCCGACGGGTTGTCCAGCAAAGCCATCAACAGGTGTTCAACGGTGATGAACTCGTGGCGCTGCTGGCGCGCCTCGACGAAGGCCATGTGCAGGCTGACTTCAAGTTCTTGGGCAATCATGCGGCCTCCATAATGCACTGAAGCGGGTGTCCGTCGCGGCGCGCCGCGGCCAGGACCAGTTCGACTTTCGTCGCCGCGACGTCTTTGGGAAAGACACCGCAAACGCCCCGGCCATCATGGTGAATCATCAGCATGATGTGCGTGGCCGTTTCGAGGTCACGCTGGAAGAAATGCTGCAGCACCATGACGACGAATTCCATCGGCGTGTAGTCGTCGTTCAGCAGCACCACCTGGTACAGCGAGGGCGGCTTGGTCTTGGCAGCTTTCTTCTCAGCGACCACAGCGCCATGACCGCCTTCGCGAGCAGGTCGCGCGGGTGGCTTGGCGGGGGGCTCAGGCGGCAGATCGTCGGGCATGGGTCATTCTATCGACTTGGTCTGAAATTGCGTGGCACGACCGGGCGCGCCACCGCTGTCCTGCATCTTGCGCCAAGCTGGCGGATTTCAACCGCGGATCTGGCTTGAATTTGGGCGCCATTCCAGCCCACCCGGCTGGCCCAGGGCGCATCACAGCTTGACACTCGAAGACTGGCCAACAGAGAATTTGCGGGAAAACCAACAATACCCACAGGGGGAGACAACATGGCGACTGGCACAGTCAAATGGTTCAACGACGCCAAAGGCTTCGGCTTCATCGCGCCCGATGGCGGCGGTGCTGACGTCTTTGCGCATTTCTCGGCGATCCAGATGGAGGGCTTTCGCACCCTGAAGCAGGACAGCCGGGTGGCCTACGAACTCGTGCAAGGCCCCAAGGGCGACCTGGCCCAGAACATTCGCGCCGACGAATCAACGGCGCTCGCAGCCGAAGTGCCGGTCGATGTCGCGGCGGCAGTCGTCGCCGCCGCCGCCATGCCGGTGATGGCCCAGCCTTCGGCGGCCTGACTCAGCGAGCGACTGGCTGGCGAGCCGCCAGCCAGTGATCGATCGACAGCCAGCCCGGTCCGCGCATCATCAGCAGCAGCAGCACCGCGGCCCAGGTGCCGTGGGTGGCATAGGCGCCTGGATAGACCAGCACCTGGATCACGGCCGTCATGCCCAGCAAGGCGAGCGCTGAAAACCGCGTCGCCAGCCCGATCAGGATCAGCACCGGGAACACATGCTCGGCCACGGCGGCCATCAGCGCCGCCCATTCCGGCGCGATCAGCGGCAGCTGGAATTCGTACTGGAACAGCGCCACCGCGGATTCCGACAAACGCGGCCAGCCGAGCACGAACTCGCCGTTGACGATGTTGATCGCCAGGCCTTGGACCTTGGTCTGACCCGAGTTCCAGAACACGGCGGCGATCGAGAACCGCGCCAACAAAGCCACCGCGCTGTGCGGAATGCGCTCAAAACAGCCGTTGGCCCTCGTCAGCCAACGTATCGGCGCGCTGGCTGCGGGCACAGGGGTGGCGCGGGATGCATTCGGGTTCATCGGCAGTCTCTCCGGGGCAGTTCGATGGATGTCAAGGCGCCGTGGCTGCGCGCCAGCGTCAGCGTCGCTGCGAGGTCGAAGTCGGGGTCGGCCTGCGCCGCCAGCGCAGCAGCCTGACCCAGACAGACGCCGCGGCCGCTGGCGATCAGGAACTCGGCAGCGCCAGTGGTCAGTGGGCGCACCAGCACGTCCAGGCCGTCGCGCAGCACGAGCGCGTTCTCAGCCAGCGCCGGATCGACCGCCGCCAGGTCGTCGTCCTGCCCTTGGTGCGCAGCCCACAGCGAGACGACGGCGCTGGCCGAGCGCAGCACGCTGAGCGACGGATGCCAGCCCAGCGCCAGCTCGGTGATGCGCTCGCCGCTGCCCAAGGCCAGGCCCCAAGCCGTGTCGGTGGCCGGCGCCACGTCGGCGGCGTGGAAGGCGACGACGCGAGCGAATTCCAGCCGCGCCATGTCGCCCAGATAGGCCAGCGAACGCGCCGGCTCGAAGCTGTCGACGAAGGCTGGAAATTCACCGCCATAGTGCGCCAGCACCGGCGAGCGCGGCGGCGCCTGGCGCACGAACAGCGCCGCCATGGCGCCGAAGAACTCGTCGCCCACCAGTTGGCGCACGACGGGGAAGGTGTCGGCCAGCGCGCCGACCAGCGAGCCGACGACGTTGTTGCGGTAGACCGCCAGCCGCTGCCCGGGATCAGAGCCGTTCCAGGCCCGCAAGCCGGGAGGGCAAGCCAGATCCGGTGTCAACAGTGCCGCGGCCCAGTCGGCCTGAAAGCCGGCGCTCATGACAGCACCGCGAGCTGGGGCGCGGCCACGGTCGATTCGGCGCGCCAGGCTTCGGCGAGCAGCACGGCCAAGGACGGCAGTTCGCCGTCGCGTTCCAGCACAGTCGGCATCGCGCCCAGCCGCGCCACGACGCGTGCGTAGAGTGCCCAGACGGTGTCGTCGACCGGCGCATCGTGGCTGTCGATCAGCAGCGGCGCGCCGGCTGCGTCCACGTCGGCGGCGAACCCAGCCAGGTGGATCTGGCCAACGGCGGCCAGCGGCAACGCCTCGATGTAGGTCCAGGCGTCGCGGCCATGGTTGGTGCACGAGACATGGACGTTGTTGACGTCGAGCAGCAGCCCGCAGCCGGTGCGCTGCAGCACCGCGGTCAGGAACTGCGTCTCGCTCAGCGTCGACGCTGCGAATTCGACGTAGGTCGAGGGGTTCTCGAGCAGCATCCGCAGGCCCAGCCGCTCCTGCACGCGGTCGATGTGGTCGCACACGCGGTCCAGCGTCTGGCGGTCATAGGGCAGCGGCAGCAAGTCGTTGAGGAAGACACCGCCATGGCTGGACCACGCCAGATGCTCGGAGAACGTTGCCGGCGCGTAGCGATCGATCAAGCCCGCCAGGCGCGCCAGGTGCGCTTCGTCGGGCGGCGCTTCAGCGCCGATCGACAAGCCCACACCGTGCAGCGACAGCGGGTAATGCTCGCGGATGCGGCCCAGGAAATGATGAAAGGGCCCGCCGTTGACCATGTAGTTCTCGGCGTGCACCTCGAAGAAACCGATGTCCGGGCGTTCGGCCAGGACAGCGCGGTAATGCTCGGGCTTGAGCCCGACGCCGGCGCGCGCCGGCAGACCGGGCTTGCCGCCGACCACCGCCGCGCACTGAGCCGGCCTGAAGGCTTGCTGCAGCGGCGGTGAATGGCTCGGCGGCAAGGTCATCGTGCGCTCGGGTCGATGACGCGATCAGCCCTTCTTTTCCATGAACTCCTTGAGCTGGCCGTTGCCGCTCGGTGAGGTCTTGGACATCGTCTTCTCGCAGCTGCCCTTGGCAACGAGCGACCAGGCATTGCCCTGGAAGTCGACCTTGGAGGTGCCAGCGCAGGTGGTGCCGGCGCCGGCCTTGCAGTCGTTCTTGCCCTTCAGGGCGACGCCGTAGCACTTCTCCTTGTCGGCGGGCTGGGCCATGG
>JAUYAJ010000270.1 GCA_030693565.1 Rubrivivax sp. | reverse complement strand
AGAACAGCCTCACTCGGCGTTACAAATGCTCGCCGGGCCACCCGGCCCGCCTGCGCTTTTCGCCTTGATTGAGACTGTTCTGGGGGCTTACGCGGGCCCAGGGGATTGCCTCTCAACCTCTCAGGTCGGTGCAGCCGAGCTCGCGCCCAGGCAGGTGTTGCACTTGCCCAGGCCGCGCAGGCGTGGATCGGGCTTGCCGTCGCCGGTCTTGAAGTTGGCGTGGCAGCGAATGCACACGTACATCTTCGAGCTCGACATCATCGGCTTGACGCCGGGTTCGGCATTCGGGCGGGCGGCGGTGTACTCGGCCTGGGATTGGCGGAGCTTGGTGCCGTCCGGTGCGACGGCGCTCGTAGCAGGTCGTTGGGTGGCCATGAGAAGTGCGGTACTCCGTGGTGGTGCGCGGCCGGGGGTATGGCGCGCGTCAGGGTATCTAACCTCCTATTGTCCTCTGAAACAGACCGATCTGCCGCGGCGCCGGCAAAGACCCGGCAAGGGCGGGCCAGGCCAGGCGGCGATGACATACTGGCCCGCCCGTCTGGTGCCGCTCGAACCCCCATGCTGCCTCCCGATCATCCCTTGCGTCTGGAACTGGCCGACGAGGTGCATGCGCGCCCGCCCGAGCTGCTGGCCACACCGACACGTGCCAGCTACCTGGCGCTGCTGGTCGACGCCGACAGCCGCGCGCTCGAGCATCAACACCTGGCCCGGCTGTGCGCGCAGTACGAGGTGGCGCCGCCGGCGCCCGGCATCACGCAGTTCAGCGCCCGCTTCGGTGAATTGCGGCTGAAGTGGGAACGCCACGGCGAGTTCTCGGGCTGGACGCTGTTCACCGCCGGCGACGCCGGCGCGCCTTTCGGCGAGCCGGCGTCGGCGCTGCTGCCGGCCGGCTGGCTGGCGCAGTTGCCAGGGCAGACGGTGGTGGCCGCGCATGCCGACCTGCGCGCAGCGGCTGCCAGTGACACCGACCCGGCCTGGGTGGCGGGCTGCTTTGGTGGCCAGGGCATCGTCGGCGCCGGCCTGGGCGGCGGCGCCGGCGAGGCCTACACCGACTTTCGCATCCACGCCGACGGCCATGCGCGCTTTCTGCTGCTCGACCGCGGCTTTTCGCCGCGCCAGGCCGGCCGCATGCTGCAGCGCCTGTTCGAGATCGAGGCCTACCGCATGCTGGCCTTGCTGGCCTTGCCGATTGCACGCGAGCAGGCGTCGCGCATCGTCGCCATCGAGAAGTCGCTGGTCGAGCTGACGGCCGGCATGGCGGGCGAGCGCGGCAGCGACGAAAGCCTGTTGCAGGAATTGACGCGGCTGGCGGCCGAGGTCGAGAGCGCGCTGGCGGCGAGCCAGTTCCGCTTCGGTGCCTGCCGCGCCTATGCTGACCTGGTGCGCCGGCGCATCACCGAATTGCGCGAAAGTCGCATCGGCGGCATCCAGACCCTGGACGAGTTCATGGCCCGGCGCTTCACGCCGGCAGTGGCGACTTGCGCGACGGTGTCGCAGCGCCTGCATGACTTGTCCGAACGTGTCGCCCAGGCCAGCGGGCTACTGGCCACGCGGGTGGGCATCGCCCGTGAACGCCAGAACCAGGCGCTGCTGGCGTCGATGGACCGGCGCGCCAAGCTGCAGCTGCGGCTGCAGCAAACCGTCGAAGGGCTGTCGGTGGCGGCCATCGTCTACTACGTGGTCGGCCTGGTCGGCTATCTGGCCAAGGCCGCCAAGGCGGGCGGGGTGGCGGTCGACCCCGAGTTGACGGTCGGGGCGGCGATACCGCTGGTCGGGCTGGTGGTGATGCTGGCGGTGCGCCGCGCGCGCCGCCATGTGCGGGACGACGAAGGCAGCGAGCCGCGCCCGCACTGAACCGTCAGCGCCGCGGGCCGAATTCGGCCACTTCGACCTCGCAGACGATGCCGCGCGGCAGGTTCTCGCGCCAGCGCACCTCGCCGCCGAGCAGCTTGACGCGCTTGCGCACGCCGCCCAGGCCCAGGCCATTGGACCAGGCGGCGGGCTGACGGCCACGGCCGTCGTCGGTGATGCTGAGCCGCAGCCGGCGCTGCTGCAGGCGCAAGACGATGTCGACCCGGGTCGCGCTGGCGTGGACGATGATGTTGCTGACCAGCTCGCGCAGCACCCGGGTCAGCGCCGACCACTGCATCATGCTCAGCAGCAAGTCCTCGTCGATGTCGAAGGACCAGCCGAGCTCGATCTGCACCATGGCCAGGCGCTGGGCGATGTCGGCCTTCCACTCGGCGGCGGCATGGCTGAGCCGGTGTTCTGACCGCGCCAGGCCGCGGGTCAGGGTCTTCAAGTCCTTCAGCGTGTCGCGCAGATAGTCCTCGATCGCCGGCGTCGGCGCCTGGTACATCAGCGTCAAGAGGCGGGCGCCGATATCGTCGTGCAAGTCCTGGGCGATGCGCAGCCGCTCCTCGCTGCGTCCGCGTTCGACCGCCAGGTCGTAGGCGACGACGCGGTGCAACTGGTCGACCACGCGGTCGGCCAGGCGGGCGTCGTGCTGGGTGAACAAGCGCTGGCCGCCGCGCGCAAAGCGCAGCAGCAGCGAATCCGCGGCCGGCCCATCGACCCCGGGCCGCGGCATCGGCACCAGCAGCGCCGAGCCGCCACCGACCACGCGTGCACGACCCGCCGGGCGCTCGACGCGCAGCACCTCGACCGGCTCGAAGAGCTCGCGCAGCAGTCGCGCCGACAAACGCGAGCGCTGGTGCGGATGCTCCTGGATCTCGCGTGCAACCCGGTACAGCTGCTCGAATGCGCGCTCGGTGGTGAGGGCGCCACTGCCGGCCATCTGGTTGAGGATCCACTGGCGCGCGGCGGCATAGACGGCGAGCGCGAGCAGCGCCGCCAGCGTCGGGCTGGCCACCGGGCCGAGCGCGAAGACGGCGACGAACAGCAAGTCGAGCGAGACCGCGACGGTGCCGATGCCGGCGAGCAGCGCAAATTCGCGCAGCAACTGGCGCGCCCGGTCGAGAAAGGGCAGCAGCAGCAGCAGCGAGGCAAAGAACACCGCCCAGACGGTGGCGGCGATCGACGCCGTTGCCTGCGGCCCGGCGCCTGGCTCGCTGGCCGCTGCGGCGACTGCCAGAGTCGCCAGCGCCAGCGTGGCCAGCGCGGCGGCGCCGATGCGGCGCATGACGGCGGCGAACGGATTGGGCTCGGCGCGATAAGAGACGCTGACCACCGCCAGCGAGGCCGCGCCCAGCCCCAGCGCCAGCCCCTGTGCCCACCACCACAGCGACGCCAGTGCGCCGGCCCCCGCCAGCAGCAACACTGCCGCAGCGCTGGTCCAGGCGGCGACGGCGATCAGCCGCGCTTGCGGCAGCCGCCGCGGGTGGACGGCGAAGGCGTGCACGGCGGCCGCTGCGGTGACGCCGTCCAAGGCCATGCGCAGCAACATGTCGTGTTCGAGCAAGGCGGTCGGCATGCCCAGGCAGCGCGCCGATCCCACGGCGACGAAGAGCAGGCCGATGCCTTGGCACAGCGCCATCACGAAGTACAGGCCGTTGCGCAGTTGCGGGCGTGCCAGCACGACGACGCTGCCCAGCAGCATCAGCGCCAGCGCCAGCGTGCTCAGCGGCACGAAGAGCAGGCCGAGCCCGCCGATGCCGCGGCGCTGGGTGTCGACCTCGACGCTGTCGCCGTCGCTGAAATGCAGATTGACGCGGCCGGCGGCAAAGGCCGCTGCCATTCGCTGTTGCATCGTGATCTGCCGGCGCCGGCGTTCGTCGTCGACCTGCCAGCGCGGCGAGCGCTGCAAGGCCAGCGCATCGACCTCGAAGCGCTGGCCGTCGGCGCCGCTCATCGCCGTCAGCGTGCGGCCGAAGTAGGGATGCAGCTCGCGCTCGGGGCTGTCATGCAGCATCAGCTGCTGCTGCGCCGTCACCTGCCATTCGGCCAGCAGCAGCGGCGACACCGCCAGCAGGCGCGCCGTTGTCGCCACCGCCAGACTTGCCAGCAGCGCGGCCAGCACCAGCAGCCGCAGCCGCCAACCGGTCCAGCTGAATGCGGCGCGGATGTCGCCCGAGCGCTCGAGGTCGTCGGTGCTGAAGTGCGGCTCGCCGCCGCCGGCGGCGCCGGCCAGCGAGGCAGCGCGCTCAAGCATGGCGCCGCGGTCCGGTCAGTGCTGGCGCCGCAGGCTCATACCAGCCCCTGCTTGCTGGCGAGCACGGCCGCTTCCGCGCGGCTGGAGACGTTGAGCTTCTTGTAGATCGACTTGATGTGGTCGTTGACGGTGAACCACTTGATGCCCATCAGGCTGGCGATCTCCTTGATGGTGAAGCCCTTGCTGAGGTAGGTCAGCACTTCGCTCTCGCGTGGCGTCAGCCGCTCATGGTCGAGTGGCTTTTCGATCTGCATCGGTCGGCTGGCGGCGAATCCGGTGGGCTTCATGAAGCCGGAGTCGGGAGCCTGGGTGTCGTTGCCACTGCCCATGCGGAAATGCGTCAGCAGCCGGCGTGCGATCGCCGGCGACAGCGGCGGCTGGCCGCGGATGATCTTCTGCAACTCTTCGACCAGCACCTCGAAGCGGTCTTCCTTCAGCAGGTAGCCGTCGGCGCCGCATTGCAGCGCCGGGAACAAGTGGTCGTCGTCGGAGTAGAGCGTGGTGACGATCTTGGTCGCCGGGTACTGCGACAGCTCGGCCAGCAGTTCCATGCCGTTGCCGTCGGGCAGGTCGAGGTCGACCAGGATCAGCTTGAAGGGGTCGACGCCGTGCAAGCCCTGGGCGCCGCCGGTCAGGTTGATCTGGCGACGCGCGGTTTCCAGGTCGCCGGCTTCGGTGATCTGCTTGGCGTCACTGAAACTCTCGCGCACGACTCGGCACAGGAAGCTGCGCGCCACCGGGTTGTCTTCCAGGATCAAGACCTTGACGGTCATTCGCGACGCTCCTTCAACTTGCCAGGGCCATGCTAGCGCAGTTGTGGCCGTTCGCGCCCCAGCGCGAACAGCGTTTCATCTGCTCACGAGTTGACGAGCAACACCTTGCCCTTGACCAGGCGCGAACCCATGCGGACGTAGGCGGCTGGCAATTCACTCATCGGCAGCCGCTGGTCGATGACGGGTTTGACCTTGCCTTCGGCGTACCAGCGCATCAGCTGGGCCAGCGCGGCAGCATGGCCGTGCGGCTCGCGGCGCACGAACTCGCCCAGAAAGACACCGATGATCGAAGCCCCCTTGAGCAGCGCCAGGTTCCAGGGCAGCGCCGGAATGCCGCCCTGGGCAAAGCCGACCACCAGGTAACGGCCGCGCCAGGCGATCGAGCGAAACACCGGCTCGGCGAGGTCACCGCCGACCGGGTCGTAGACGACATCAGGGCCTTTGCCGTCGGTCAATGCCTTCAGCGTTGCACGCACGTCTTCGGTGGCGTAGTTCAGCGTCGCGTCGGCGCCGAGTTCGCGGCACAGCGCACATTTTTCATCGCTCGACGCGGCGGCGATGACGCGGGCGCCGGCGGCCTTGGCAATCTGCAAGGCGGCGCTGCCGACACCGCCGGCGGCGCCGAGCACGAGCACGGTTTCGCCCGGCTGCAGCGCGCCCCGGTCCATCAAGGCGTGGTACGAAGTGCCGTAGGCAAAGGCGAAGGCGGCGGCGTCCTCGAGCGCGAAGCCCGGCGGCAGCGGCAGCACCTGGGCGGCCTTGACGCAGGCGTGGGTGGCAAAGCCGCCGATGCCTGCGATCGCGGCCACCGGGTCGCCAACTTTCAGGTGGTCGACGCCGGCGCCGACGGCGTCGACGACGCCGGCGAACTCGGCTCCGGGCACGAAGGGCAGCGGCGGCTTGAACTGGTACTTGCCCTGGACGATCAAGAGGTCGGGGAAATTCAGGCTCGCCGCGCGCACCGCGATGCGGACCTCGCCAGGCTGGGGATCGGGCGTCGGCAGGTCTTGCCAGCGCATGGCATCGATGCCGTCCAGCGTCTCACACAGCCAGGCTTTCATCGGCGGTCTCCGTCGGGTGGTCAAAGGGCGATGATACGAAGCCGGCGCCGGCCGGCCAGCGCGGTGGCCGCTCCTACAATCGCTCGATGAACATCCTGATCGCCAACGACGACGGCTATCTGGCCCCCGGGCTGGCTGCGCTGGTGCGCGCCTGCGAAGGGCTCGGGCACATCGACGTCATCGCGCCCGAGCAAAACGCCAGCGGCACCTCGAACGCGCTGACGCTGAACCGGCCGCTGCAGATCTTCGAGGCCAGAGGCGACCATGTGAAGGGCTTTCGGGTCGTCAACGGCACACCGTCGGACTGCGTGCACGTGGCGCTGACCGGCTTGCTGCCGCGGCGCCCGGACCTGGTGCTGTCAGGCATCAACAACGGCGCCAACATGGGCGACGACACCTTGTATTCGGGCACCGTCGCCGCGGCGATGGAAGGCTACCTGTTCGGCATCCCGGCGATCGCGTTCTCGCAGGCCGTCAAGGGCTGGGGCGAGATCGATGCTGCCGCTGCCACGGCCCGTGCCATCGTCGAGCAAGTGCTGGCTGCTGGCCCGCCTTCGTCGCCCTGGCTGCTCAACGTCAACATCCCCAACCGCAGCGACGCCGCCAGCTTGCCGCGCCGCGTGACCCGGCTCGGCCGCCGTCACGCCAGCGAGCCGGTGATCCGCCAGACCAACCCGCGCGGCGAGGCGATCTACTGGATCGGCCCGGCCGGTGACGCCCGCGAGGCCGGCGAAGGCACCGACTTCCACGCCGTCGCCAACGGCTGGGTGTCGATCACGCCGCTGCAAGTCGACCTCACCGACCATGCCCAGCGCGCCGACTGGGCCGGCCGGCTCGAGGGCGGCCGCGCATGACGCGGCCACCGGACCGGCCGTCGCGCTTC
>JAUYAJ010000265.1 GCA_030693565.1 Rubrivivax sp. | reverse complement strand
CTGCCGGTGGCCGAATACACGGCGCTGCAGATGAAGAAGGCTGTGGTCGGCCATGGCCTGGCCAGCAAGTCCCAGGTGCAGGAAATGGTGCGCCGGCTGCTGGCGCTGAGCACGGCGCCGGGCACCGACGCCGCCGACGCCCTCGGGGTGGCGATCTCGCACGCCCATGCCGGCGCCACCTTTGCGGCGCTGGCGCAGGCCTCGCCGCTGGCCCGGCGCTCGCATGCGCAGTACCGCAAAGGGCGGACATACTGAAGAATCAGCCCCATCACAAGGAGACCGCGACCATGCACCCGCCCATCGCCACCTCATGGATCAGCGTGCCCGCCAGCGGCGGCGCTTTCGACGCCTACCTGGCGCTGCCGCCCGCCGGCCGCGGCCCGGGGCTGCTGCTCTTTCAGGAAATCTTCGGCGTCAACGACCACATCCGCGGCGTCGCCGAGCAATACGCGCTCGACGGTTTCGTCGTCCTCGTGCCCGACGTCTTCTGGCGCCAGCAGCCGCGCGTCGAGCTCGGCTACGAAGGTGAGCAGCGCCAGCAAGCCGCGCAGCTCGCCAGCCAGCTCAAACCCGAAGACGTGATGACCGACCTGAGCGCCGGCGTTGCCGCGCTGCGCGCGCGCCCCGAAGTGGCCGGCGCCAAGGTCGGCGCCATCGGCTATTGCATGGGCGGCCGGCTGGCTTACAGCGCTGCCGCACTGACCGAGATCGACGCCGCGGTCGCCTACTACGGCGGCGGCATCCACGACCAGCTGCACCTGGCCTCGGGCATCAACTGCCCGGTGCAATTCCATTACGCCGAAAATGACGACCACATCGGGCCCGCCGCCGTCGAGCGCGTGCGCGCGGCGATGGCCGGCAAGGCCGCCGAAGTCCATGTCTACGCCGGCGCCAAGCATGGCTTCAACTGCTGGGCGCGCGCCAGCTATCACGCACCCAGCGCAGCCTTGGCCCATGGGCGCTCGCTGGCCTTCCTGGCTGCGGCCTTGTTCGAGGAGGCCCCGCATGAGCACGCTTGACGCCGCCCGCGACACCCAGCTGAAGAACATCCAGGCCAAGACCGGACTCAGCCTGGACGCGGTGCGCCAGCTGATCCAGGCCAGCGGACTGGCCAAGCACGGCGAGATCCGCAGCCTGCTGATGGAGCGCCTGCAACTGGGCTATGGCGACGCCAACACGCTGACCCATGTTGCGCTGGCCAGCGACGGCCAGAGCGCGGCCGAAGCCGCCGGCGCCAGCCCGGACCAGGTGCTGGACACGATTTACAGCGCCAAGAAAGCCGCGCTGCGGCCGATCCACGACGCGTTGATGGCCGCCATCGAGGGCTTCGGCAGCTTCGAGATCGCGCCGAAGAAGGGCTATGTCAGCCTGCGGCGCAAGAAGCAGTTCGCGATGATCGGCCCGGCCACCAACGACCGCGTCGAGCTCGGGCTCAACATGAAAGGCGTGGCCGGCGGCGAGCGCTTGCTCGAACAAGCGGCCGGCGGCATGTGCTCGCACAAGGTCAAGCTGACCGACGCCGCACAGGTCGACGCCGAACTGCTGGCCTGGGTACGCCAGGCTTTCGACGGCGCCGGCTGAAAGGCGCGAGCGCGGCTCAGCGTAAGCGCTCAATCACCGCCTGCACCAGCGGCGCTATGCACGACGGCGGGAACGGCGACACGCTGCTGACGTTGATCTCGCACAGCACCGGGTGCGCAGCGGCTGCCGCGGCAGGATCGGCGGCGATGAAGTCGCAGTCCCACAGCAGCGGCAGCCGTTCGGGTGCCAGGCCGACACAGGCGCGCAGCTGTTCGATCCAGCCCGATTCGAGCTCGCGCCGCAGGCCCTGAAAGGCCGGCGCGTCGGCGCCGTGGTACAGCCGCGGCCCGGGCTGCGGCGCCGGCTGGCCCGGCAGCGGCGGGCAGAAGGCGTTCAGCGCCTGGTGACCGAAACCGCCGACCCGGTCACCGACCAGGTAGGCGCGCACCATGCCGTGGGCCAGGCCGGGCTGCCAGGCCTGGTCGATCATGTGGCCGCCTTGCGCCGGCTCGAAGTAAGGCGCCAGCGTCTGCAGCAAGGTGTCGAGGTCGACGCTGAGCTCGTCGCTGCCGCGCCGGGCTTCGCGCAGCCGCCAGCGCGCGCCGGTCGCGTGGTCTAGCTCGACGCGCCAGATGCCGATGCCGCTGTGGCCGCGCTGCTGCTTGAGCACACGCGGCCCTTGCCGCAGCCGTGCCAGCACCTCGGCGCGCACCTGGTCCAGGCTGTCCACACGCTGCACGTCGCTGCCGAAGGGCAGCGCGCGGGTTTGCACGAGCACGTCCTTGGTGCCCAGCGCGAGGATGGCGTCGGGGTGGCTGCTGACGACGACGCCGGCGTCCGCCAGCCGGCGCAGCATGGCGTCCAGGCGGTCGCGGCGGCGGCCGCCTTCGATCGGGTTGCACCAGACCAGCACACCGCCGACGCCGCGCAGCTGCTGTTCGACTTCGGCGGCGAAGTCGTCGTCGTAGACCGCCGGCGCCGCCTGCACGCCGGCGGCAGCCAGGGCGTCGAACAGCGCGGCGAATCGGCTTGCGCCAGGGTCGGCGCGATCGCGCTCGGCGCGGCTGCCGGGGTAGAGCAAGGCCAGGGTCGGCAGGCGCTGCGGCGTCATGTCAAAAGCCCTCCGTCGGCGGCCAGCGCCGGGCCGGTCAGTAGATCACCACCGAGCGGATCGACTCGCCGCGCTTCATCAGCTCGAACCCTTCGTTGATGCGCTCCAGCGGCAGCCGGTGGGTGATGAGCTCGTCGATGCGCAGCTTGCCTTCCATGTACCAGTCGACGATCCTGGGCACGTCGGTGCGGCCGCGCGCGCCGCCGAAGGCCGTGCCTTCCCACTTGCGCCCGGTGACAAGCTGGAACGGCCGCGTCGAGATCTCGGCCGCACCTTCGGCGACACCGATGATGATGCTGCGGCCCCAGCCTTTGTGCGTGCACTCCAGCGCCTGGCGCATGACCTCGGTGTTGCCGATGCACTCAAAGCTGTAGTCGGCGCCGCCGCCGGTGAGCTGAACGATGGCGTCGACGATGTTCTCGTGCTCGCTGGGGTTGAGGAAATGCGTCATGCCGAAGCTGCGCGCCATCGCCTCGCGCGCCGGGTTGAGGTCGACGCCGATGATCTTGTCGGCGCCCACCAATCGCGCGCCCTGGACCACGTTCAGCCCGATGCCGCCCAGGCCGAACACGACGACGTTGGCGCCGGCCTCGACCTTGGCGCTGAACAGCACCGCGCCGACCCCGGTGGTGACGCCGCAGCCGATGTAGCAGACGGTGTCGAAAGGCGCGTCGCTGCGAATCTTGGCCAGCGCGATCTCCGGCACGACGATGTGGTTGGCGAAGGTGCTGGTGCCCATGTAATGCAGGATGGGCTTGCCGTCCAGGCTGAAGCGCGAGCTGCCGTCGGGCATCAGGCCGCGGCCCTGGGTGGCGCGGATCTGCTGGCACAGGTTGGTCTTGCGCGACAGGCAGAACTTGCACTGCCGGCATTCCGGCGTGTAGAGCGGGATCACGTGGTCGCCGGCGCGCAGCGTGCTCACCCCGGCGCCGACCTCCAGCACCACGCCGGCGCCTTCGTGGCCCAGGATGGCGGGGAACAGGCCTTCGGGGTCGGCGCCCGACAGCGTGGTCCAGTCGGTGTGGCAGATGCCGGTGGCCTTGATCTCGACCAGCACCTCGCCGGCGCGCGGGCCTTCGAGGTCGACGGTCTCGATGCTGAGCGGGGCGCCGGCCTTCCAGGCCACGGCAGCTCGTGTTTTCATGGGCGCGTCTCCGGTGCGATCACGGCCCACCATACAACGTCTGCGGCCGCGGCGTACGACCGGGTGCAGTCCGCTACAGCACGCGCGCCAGTCGCTCGACGATCAGGACGGCGAAGAAGCCGAGCGCGGCAAGCACTGTCCACTTGACGATGACGATGCCGCGCCGGCGCCATACGACCTGGCTGGTGGCGATGTACATCGCAAAACACAGCAGCCCTGCCACCAGCAGCAAGCCGAAGACGATGCGAAAGCCTGCCATCACCAGGCCGGCGCCAGTGCCGCAAAGCCGCGCGGGGCGTCGGCGTCGCGCGCGAAGGTGACGACTTCCCAGGCCGACTCGTCGGCCAGCAACTGGCGCAGCAGCCGGTTGTTGAGCGCGTGGCCGCTCTTGAACGCGGTATAGCTCGCCAGCAGCGGCTTGCCGGCGATGTGCAGGTCGCCGATGGCGTCGAGGATCTTGTGTTTGACGAACTCGTCGTCGTAGCGCAGGCCGTCGCTGTTGAGCACCTTGTAGTCGTCGACGACGATGACGTTGTCCATGCTGCCGCCCAGGCCCAGGCCGCGCGAGCGCATCAGCTCGACGTCCTTGGTGAAGCCGAAGGTGCGCGCGCGCGCGATGTCGCGCTTGTACTGGCCGGAGCTGAAGTCGAACTCGACGCGCTGGCCGGTGGCGTCGACCGCCGGGTGGTTGAAGTCGATCTCGAAGGCCAGCTTGTAGCCGTGGAAGGGTTCGAGCCGGGCCCACTTCAGCGCCGCACCTTCGCCTTCGCGCACTTCCACCGTCTTGAGCACGCGCAGAAAGCGCTTGGGCGACTTCTGCAGCTCGATGCCGGCGCTTTGCAGCAGGAAGACGAAGCTGGCCGCCGAACCGTCGAGGATGGGCACTTCGTCGGCGGTGATGTCGATGTAGAGGTTGTCGATGCCCAGGCCGGCGCAGGCCGACATCAGGTGCTCGATGGTCTGCACCTTGGGCGCGCCGGGGTCGCCGCCGGCGCTGATGGTCGAGGCCATGCGGGTGTCGCTGACGGCGTGCACGTTGACAGGGATGTCCACCGGCACCGGCAGGTCGATGCGGCGAAAGACGACGCCGGTGTCGGCCGGCGCCGGGCGCAGCGTGAGTTCGACCTTCTGGCCGCTGTGCACGCCGACCCCGACCGAGCGGGTCAGCGACTTGATCGTGCGTTGCTGGAGCATGGCGGCCATTGTCGGGCAATCGACCGCGCCCGGGTTTAGGCGGGTCACTCCAGGCCGGGCGCGGCGCCAGAATCAGCCATGAGCAGCGAAGCCGACGCCCGCACCCATGACACCGTGATCCTCGGCGCCGGCATGTCGGGCCTGTGCATGGCGATCCAGCTCAAGCAGGCCGGCCGCCACGACTTCGTCATCCTCGAGCAATCAGCCGGCCTGGGCGGCACCTGGTGGGACAACCGCTACCCCGGCGCCCATGTCGACGTGCCGGCGCCGCTGTATTCGTTTTCCTTCGCGCCCAACCCGCGCTGGACGCGGCGCTTCGCGTCGGCGCCGGAGATCCAGGCCTATATGCGGCATTGCGCCGCCCGTTACGGCATCGAGCCCCATCTTCGCCTGGGCTGCCAGGTGACGGCGGCACATTTCGACGCCGACGCCGGCCTGTGGCACATCAGCACCGCCAGCGGGCGGGCGCTGCGCGCGCGCTTCTTCGTCTGCAGCACCGGCCCGCTGAGCCAGCCGCGCTGGCCCGACATTGCCGGGCTGGACGACTTTCGCGGCGACAAGCTGCACTCGGCGCGCTGGGACGCCGGCGCCGACCTGCGCGGCCGGCGAATCGCCGTCGTCGGCACCGGCTCGACGGCCTCGCAACTGGTGCCGCCGATCGCCGCGCAGGCGGCGCAGCTGCATGTGTTCCAGCGCACCGCGAACTGGGTCATGCCGCGGCCAGACCGGCGCTACAACGCGCTCGACCGCACCCTGGCGCGGCTGCCGCTTGCTGCCGCGCTGGTGCGCCAGTTCTGGTACCAGGTGCTGGAATGGGGTCGGCGCGGCTTCGACGAAGGCACGCTGGCACGGCGCGCGATGCTGGCCACCGCTAGCGCCCACCGGCGGCGCCAGATCGCCGACCCGGCGCTGCGCGCCCGGCTGACGCCGCCCTACCCGCTGGGCTGCAAGCGCATCATCTACTCGAACGACTTCTACCCGGCGCTGACGCAGCCGAACGTCGAGCTGGTGACGGCGCCGATCGAGCGTTTCACCGCCGACAGCGTGGTCTGCGCCGACGGCAGCGAGCGCCGCATCGACACCCTGGTCTGCGCCACCGGCTTCGACACCGTGCAACTGCTGTCGTCGCTGCAGATCACCGGCTTGAACGGCCGCACGCTGCGCCAGGCCTGGCGCGACGGCCCCGAGGCTTATCACGGCATCACCGTCGCGGGCTTTCCCAACCTGTTCCTGATGCTGGGGCCCAACACCGGCACCGGCCACACCTCGACCCTGCTCTACATCGAACCGGCGGTGCGCTACGCCATCGCCTGCATGCAGGTGCTGCAGGCAGGCGGCCAGCGCTGGATGAATGTGCGGCCCGAGGTGATGCGCGCGCACAACCTTGCGCTGCAGGCGCGGCTCGAAGGCTCGGTCTGGACCCAGTGCCGCAGTTGGTACCGCATGGACAGCGGCAAGGTGGTGGCCTTGTTCCCCGGCTTCACGGGCGAATACCGGCGCGCGGTCGCGCAGCCGGTGCTGGCCGACTACGTTTTCGGCTGATCGGGCGGCGGCGCGTCGCCCGACTCGGCGTACTGCTTCCAGCGCCCCATCGCCTGGCGCATCAGCGCCACCTGGTCGGCAAAGGCCGGGCAGGTCTTGCACACCATCATGTGCAGGCGCACGCCCAGGCGCTCGCCCAGGTGCAGGCGGCGATCTTCGCCTTCGAGCACAAGGCGGGTCACTTCACGGCAGGTACGCATCAGCTTCATGGCGGTGGGTGGGTGCTTTGTGCGGCGCCGAACCAGCGCTCCTGGAGGCAGCCTCGCAAGCGCAGTCGCGCTCGGTGCAGCAGCACCCACAAGTTCGTCGGCGTGATCGCCAGTTCCTTACAGATCTCGGCGGTGTCCAGCTCCAGCCATTCGCGCATCATGAACACGCGCGCCTGGGTTGGCGGCAACTCGGCCAGACAGGCTTCGAGGACCTCGAAGAACTCGCGCTGGCGAAAGTGCTGCTCGGGGTCGCCCCAGTCCTGCGGCGCTTCGCGCCAATGGCCGCTGCCGTTGAAAAGCAAGTCGTCGACATCGTTGCCGTCGTCGCTGCCCAGCACGGTGGCTTCGCGTGCATGGCGGCGCAGCTGGTCGATCAGCTTGTGCTTGAGGATGCCGACCAGCCAGGTCTTGAGCTGCGAGTGGCCGCCGAAAGACTGGGGTTTTTCCAGCGCCGCGAGCAAGGTGTCGGACACCGCGTCTTCGGCCCAGGCGTCGTTGCGCAGCTGGCTGCGCGCAAAGCGCATCAGCTGCGGGCGCAGTGCTTGAACCTCGCGCGCAAAATCGGTCATCGGCCTCGGGGACAGGAAGGAACCGGGCGCAGTGTAAGCACAGCCCGCGGCCGCGCTTGCGGCGCCGCCCAGGCGGCTGTAAGTTCCGGCGCCCGCCGTCGACAGATGGTCATCACCCCCGCAGCACAAGAACAAACATGAATCGCCACAAGTTCGTCTTGCTGATGGTGCTGGCAGCCGCCATCGCCACCTTCTTCGCCTTCGACCTCGGCCGCTTCTTCAGCCTGGCTTATGTGAAGGGCGCGCAAGCCGACTTCGCCGCCCTCTACGCCGAGCGGCCGGCGGCGCTGATCGGCGCCTACTTCGCCGTCTACGTCGGCGTCACCGCGCTGTCGCTGCCGGGCGCGGCGGTGCTGACGCTGCTGGGCGGCGCGATCTTCGGCCTGGGCATGGGCACGCTGGTGGTGTCGTTCGCGTCCAGCCTCGGGGCGACACTGGCTTTCCTGGTCGCGCGCTACCTGCTGCGCGACAGCGTGGCCTCGCGCTTTGGCAAGCGGCTGGCCGACATCGACCGCGGCATTGCCCGCGACGGCGCCTTCTACCTCTTCACGCTGCGGCTGGTGCCGCTGTTCCCCTTCTTCGTCATCAACCTGGTGATGGGGCTGACGAAGATGAAGGCCGCCACCTTCTACCTGGTCAGCCAGGTCGGCATGCTGGCCGGCACCGTGGTGTACGTGAACGCCGGCACCCAGCTGGCGCGCATCGACTCGCTGGCCGGCATCCTCTCGCCCGGCCTGGTCGGTTCGTTCGTGCTGCTCGGCCTGTTCCCGCTGCTGGCCAAGAAGATCGTCGACGCCGTGAAGGCGCGCCGCGTCTATGCAAAATGGTCTGGCGCCAAGCCGCGGCGCTTCGACCGCAACATGGTCGTCATCGGCGCCGGCGCCGCCGGGCTGGTGACGAGCTACATCGCCGCTGCCGTGAAGGCCAAGGTGACCCTGGTCGAAGCCCACAAGATGGGCGGCGACTGCCTGAACTACGGCTGCGTGCCGAGCAAGGCCTTGATCAAGACCGCAACGCTGGCGCGCCAGATGCGCCACAGCGCCGACTACGGCATCGCCAGCGCCGAGTTCA
>JAUYAJ010000243.1 GCA_030693565.1 Rubrivivax sp. | reverse complement strand
GCCATCACCGCCTTGTTCATGGGCTTTCTGGGCATCATCCAGAACGACATCAAGCGTGTCTTCGCCTATTCCACGCACAGCCAGCTGGGCTACATGACGGTGGCGCTGGGCGCTTCGGCCTATTCGGTGGCGGTGTTCCACCTGATGACGCACGCCTTCTTCAAGGCGCTGCTGTTCCTGGCCGCCGGCTCGGTGATCATGGGCATGCACCATGACCAGGACATCCGCAACATGGGTGGCCTGCGCAAGCGCATGCCGCTGACCTGGATCACCGCGCTGCTCGGTTCGCTGGCGCTGATCGGCACGCCGCTGTTCGCCGGTTTCTACTCCAAGGACAGCATCATCCTGGCGGTCGAGGCGAGCAAGCTGCCGGGCGCGGGCTTCGCCGCCTTTGCCGTCGTCGCCGGGGTCTTCGTCACCGCCTTCTATTCGTTCCGCATGTACTTCCTGGTCTTCCACGGCGAAGAGCGCTTCCACCACAAGCCGTTCCCGCCGGCCGATGACCATGGCCACGGCGACGACCATCACGCCGCCACGCCGCACGAGTCACCCTGGGTCGTCACCGCGCCGCTGCTGCTGCTGGCCGTGCCCTCGGTGGTGATCGGCTACATGACGATCCAGCCGATGCTGTTCGGCGACTTCTTCAAGGACGCCATCGTCGTCGACGCCGCCCGCCACCCGGCGATGGCAGCGCTGGCAGCGCAGTTCCACGGCCCTGCGGCGATGGCCTTGCACGGCTTGCAGACGCTGCCGTTCTGGCTCGCGCTGGCCGGCGTCGTGACCGCCTGGTGGTTCTACCTGAAGCAGCCGTCGATTCCGGCCGCCATCGACGCCCGCCTGCGCCCGCTGCGCACGCTGCTCGAGAACAAGTACTACATGGACTGGTTCAACGAGCATGTGCTGGCCGCCGCGGCGCGTGGCATCGGCCGCGGCTTGTGGAAGGGCGGCGACGTCGGTGTCATCGACGGCGTGCTGATCAACGGTTCGGCGCGCTCGGTGGGCGCACTGGCCGGCGTCCTGCGCCGCGTCCAGACCGGCCACCTCTACTGGTATGCGCTGGTCATGGTGCTGGGCATCTTCGGCTTCATGACCTGGCGTCTGTGGCCCTACCTCAGCGGCCTGCTGGCACGCTGAGCGGCCGGCGCGCCGCGTGAAGAACAAAGAGAGAGAAGAATGGGTCTGCTGAGTGTCGCGATCTGGCTGCCGATAGCGTTCGGCGTGCTGCTGCTGGCCATCGGGCGCGATGAGAACGCCGGTGCCGTGCGCGCCATCGCCTTGATCGGCGCGCTGGTCTCGCTGCTCGTCACGGTGCCGCTGGTCAGCGGTTTTGACGTCGGCACCGCGGCGATGCAATACCAGGAGAAGTTCGCCTGGATCGAGCGCTTCAACATCCATTACCACCTGGGTGTCGACGGCTTGTCGCTGTGGTTTGTGCCGCTGACGGCCTTCATCACCGTCATCGTCGTCATCGCCGCCTGGCAAGTCATCACCGACCGCGTGGCCCAGTACATGGGTGCCTTCCTGATCCTGTCGGGGCTGATGATCGGTGTCTTCTCGGCGCTCGACGGCTTGCTGTTCTACGTCTTTTTCGAAGCCACCTTGATCCCGATGTACCTGATCATCGGCGTGTGGGGCGGGCCGAACCGGGTCTACGCGGCCTTCAAGTTCTTCCTCTTCACGCTGCTCGGCTCGCTGCTGATGCTGGTGGCGCTGGTCTATCTGTACTTCAAGTCGGGCGGCAGTTTCGACATCCTGACCTGGCACAAGCTGCCGCTGCCGCTGAATGCGCAGACGCTGCTGTTCTTCGCCTTCTTCGCCGCCTTCTCGGTCAAGGTGCCGATGTGGCCGGTGCACACCTGGCTGCCCGACGCCCCCGTCGAGGCGCCCACCGGCGGCTCTGTGGTGCTGGCGGCCATCATGCTCAAGCTGGGCGCCTACGGCTTTCTGCGCTTT
>JAUYAJ010000218.1 GCA_030693565.1 Rubrivivax sp. | reverse complement strand
GGGAATCGGGCGCCGGGCGACGGCGGCGCGATCGCGCCGCGCCGCCCACCAGGCCAGGCCGCGCGCCAGCATCAGGGTGCGGTGCCAGCCGGCGCCAGCCGCTCGATGCCGGCCACGCTCAGGCGCAGCAGGTCGGCGCGTACCGGGCTGGCGTGGTCCAGGTCCCAGTCGCTCAGCACATGGCGGGTAAAGCCCGGCGCCAGCGCATGGCGGCCGGGCCGGTGGGTGTGGCCGTGCACCATGTCGGCGGCGCCGGCGGCCTGCAGCCAGCGCAGGGCGGTCGGCGCGTCGACATCGGCGGCGCTGTCGCCGTCATAACGCCGGCGCGACTCGCTGCGCCGGCGCATCTCGGCGGCGATCTGCAAGCGCTGCGCCAGCGGCTGGGCCAGGAAGGCTTGCTGCCAGTCGCTGCTGCGCACCTGGCGGCGGAAGTCCTGGTACTCGGTGTCGGCCAGGCACAGCGCGTCGCCATGGGTCAGCAGCACGCGGCGGCCGGCCAGCGTCAGCAGCGTGGGGTCGGCCAGTTCGACGAGGCCGCAGGCGCGGCGCATCTCGGCGCCGAGCAGGAAGTCGCGGTTGCCGACCATGAAGGCCAGCGTGCGCTGCTGCGCCGCTGCTGCCATCACCTCGACGCAGCGGCGCTCGAAGGGCTGGTCACGGGCGTCGTCGCCGACCCAGGCCTCGAAGACGTCGCCGAGCATGAAGACGGCGTCGGCCGGGCTGTGCAGCAAGTGCGTGGCCCAGGCGTCGAAGGTGAGCGGCAGCGCCGCGCACAGGTGCAGGTCGGACAGCAGGTCGATGCGCTGCCAGTGTGCCGGCGCGTCGAACACCTGCCAGGCCGGCGCGGCAGCGGCGCCGGCCGCGTCCATCAGACGATCTCTTGGGCGCTGGTGATGACGACGTCGTCGACCGGCACGTCGCCATGGCCGCCTTTGGAGCCGGTGCGCACGCGCTCGATGGCGTCGACGATGTCCATGCCTTCGACGACGCGGCCGAACACGGCGTAGCCCCAGCCCTGGTTGTTCTCGGCGCTGAAGTCGAGGAAGGCGTTGTCGGCGGCATTGATGAAGAACTGCGCGGTCGCCGAATGCGGGTCCGAGGTGCGCGCCATCGCCAGCGTGTAGTGCTTGTTCTTGAGGCCGTTGTTGGCTTCGATGGCGATCGGCGCCTGCGTCGGCTTTTGTTTCATGCCGACCTCGAAGCCGCCGCCCTGGACCATGAAGCCCTTGATGACGCGGTGGAGCACGGTGCCGCTGTAGTGGCCACTGGCCACGTAGCTGAGGAAGTTGGCGACGCTGGCCGGCGCCTTCTCGTCGTCGAGTTCGATGCGCAGGCTGCCGGCGCTGGTGTCGAGTTGTACGGTCTTGGTCATGTCAGTTCTCTACGGTTGCTTTGCGGATGATCACCGGGGTCACCGGTACGTTCTGGTGCGGGCCGCTGCCGCTGGTGGCCACAGTGCGGATCTTGTCGATCACGTCCATGCCGGCGCCGACCTTGCCGAACACGGCGTAGCCATGGCCGTCGCGTGAGTTGGCGGCGTCGAGGAAGGCGTTGTCTTTCAGGTTGACGAAGAACTGCGCCGTCGCCGAGTCGGGCATCGGCGTGCGCGCCATCGCCACCGTGCCGCGGACGTTATTGAGCCCGTTCTTGCTTTCCAGCGCGATCGGCGGGCGGGTCGGCTTTTCCGACAGGTCGGGCTTCATGCCGCCGCCCTGGATCATGAAATTGTCGATGACGCGGTGGAAGATGGTGCCGTCATAGTGGCCGGCGCGCACGTACTGGAGGAAATTGTCGACCGTCTTCGGGGCCTTCTCGCGGTCGAGCTCGAGCACGATGTCGCCGGCGCTGGTGGCCAGGCGCACTTTCTGCGCCCAGGCGGGCAGGGCGGTGGCAAGCAGCATGGCCGCCAGCAGCGACGGGGCGAGGGTTTTCAGCAGGGCGTTCAAGTGGGGGTCTCCTTGGGGCCAACCCCGAAGTCTAGCCGCGGGGGGGCGCCGCTATACTGACTCATCCCCCCAAACGGACTCTGTCGCGCCGCCTCGGTGCGCTGACGTCCTGCATTCGCGGCGGGGTTCCCCGACCCGCGACACGCCCCGTTTCCGAATGAGTCTTCGTCTCCACAATTCATTGACCCGGCGCCTGGAGGACTTCGTCCCCATCGAGCCTGGCCATGTGCGCATGTACGTCTGCGGCATCACGGTCTACGACCTGTGCCACATGGGCCACGCCCGCATGATGCTGGCCTTCGACGTCATCGTGCGCTGGCTGCGCGCCAGTGGCTTGCGCGTGACCTACGTGCGCAACATCACCGACATCGACGACAAGATCATCCAGCGCGCGCTGGAGCGCGGGCTGTCGATCCGCGAGCTGACGGCGCAGATGATCGCGGCGATGCATCGTGATCTGGCCGCCGTCGGTGTCGAAGCGCCGAGCGCCGAGCCGCGTGCCACCGACTACGTGCCGCAGATGCTGGCGATGATTGCCCGCCTGGAAGAAAAAGGCCTGGCCTACCGCGCCGCCAGCGGCGACGTCAACTTCGCGGTGCGCCGCTTTCCTGGCTACGGCAAGCTGTCGGGCAAGTCGCTCGACGAGTTGCGCGCCGGTGAACGTGTGGCGGTGCAGGGCGACAAACAAGATCCGCTGGACTTCGTGCTCTGGAAGTCCGCCAAGGACAGCGAGCCGGGTGACGCCAAATGGCCCAGCGCCTTTGGCAGCGGCCGCCCGGGCTGGCACATCGAGTGCTCGGCGATGAGCTGCGCCTTGCTCGGCGAGCGCTTCGACATCCATGGCGGCGGTATCGACCTGCAGTTTCCGCACCACGAGAACGAGATCGCGCAAGGCGAGGGTGCGCTCGGCGCGCCTTTCGTCAACGTCTGGCTGCACAACGGCCACCTCAACGTCGACAACGAGAAGATGTCGAAGTCGCTGGGCAACTTCTTCACCCTCGAAGACGTGCTGCAGCGCTACGACGGCGAGACGCTGCGCTTCTTCATGGTGCGCACGCATTACCGCAGCCCGTTCAACTTCAGCGACGCCAACCTCGACGACGCGCGCAGCGGCTTGCGCCGGCTCTACACCGCGCTCGAATCGACGCCGGCGGCGCCGCTGGCGGCGATCGACTGGGCCGAGCCGCGCGCTGCAGTCTTTCGCATGGCGATGGACGACGACTTCAACACGCCGGCCGCGCTGGCCGTGCTGTTCGAGCTGGCGGGCGAGATCAACCGCGAGCACCGGCCTGCCGACGCCGCCTTGCTGCGGGCGCTGGGCGCCGTGCTCGGGGTGTTGCAGCAGCCGCCGCGGGCTTTCCTGCAGTTGGGCGCCGGCCTCGACGAGGCTGCGATCCTTGAACGCATCGGCGCCCGCGCCGCCGCCAAAGCGGCGCGCAACTTCGCCGAAGCCGACCGCATCCGCGACGAACTGGCCGCCGCCGGCGTGGTGTTGCAGGACTCGCCCGCGGGCACGACCTGGACCGCTGCGGCGGCTGGCTGAGCGATGCCGCCCCGGTCCCCACCCGCGGCAGCGCCGCCCCCGGCCGCGCTGGCCGCCGAATTCACGCCAGGCACCACGGCCGACGTCACGGCCGACATGGCGGCCGACATCACCCCGGAGGTCACCCCCGGTTACTGGGACGACGCCTGCCGCCACCTCGGCCGCCGCGACCGGGTGATGAAGAAACTGATTCCGAAGTTCGGTGAAGCGCGGCTGCAAAGCCGCGGCGACGCTTTCACCACCTTGGCGCGCTCCATCGTCGGCCAGCAGATCTCGGTCAAGGCCGCGCAGTCGGTCTGGGACCGCTTTGCCGCCGCCGTCGGCGGCCCGGCGCAGCGCCTGGCGCCGGCGCAGGTGCAAGTCATGGAAGTTGCCCGGCTGCGCGAGTCGGGTCTGTCGGTGCGCAAGTCCGAATACCTGCTCGACCTGGCGCGCCACTTTGCTGCTGGCAGCGTGCATGTCGATGGCTGGGCGCAGATGGACGACGAAGCCATCATCACCGAACTGATCGCGATCCGCGGCATCGGCCGCTGGACCGCCGAGATGTTCCTCATCTTCCACCTGATGCGCCCCAACGTGCTGCCGCTGGACGACCTGGGCTTGCTCAAGGGCATCAGCCTGAACTACTTCAGCGGCGAGCCGGTGTCGCGTGCCGAGGCGCGCGAACTCGGTGAAGCCTGGGCGCCTTTTCGCTCGGTCGCCACTTGGTATATTTGGCGCAGCCTCGACCCGCTGCCGGTGGCGTACTGATCACTCCTTGCAGCACCATCCGCTGACATGAACAAACGACATTTCCTCGAGTTCGAGTCGCCGATCGCCGAGCTCGAAGGCAAGATCGAAGAGTTGCGCTACGTGCAAAGCGAATCGGCGGTCGACATCTCCGACGAGATCGGCCGGCTGGCGCAAAAGAGCCAGCAGCTCACGCGCGACATCTACGCCCACCTGACGCCCTGGCAAGTGACGCAGATTGCGCGCCACCCGCAGCGGCCCTACACGCTGGACTACGTCGCCGAGATCTTCACCGACTTCCAGGAACTGCACGGCGACCGCCACTTCGCCGACGACCTGTCCATCGTTGGCGGGCTGGCGCGCTTCAACGGCCAGGCCTGCATGGTGCTGGGCCACCAGAAAGGCCGCGACACCAAGGAGCGCACGGCGCGCAACTTCGGCATGTCCCGGCCCGAGGGTTACCGCAAGGCCTTGCGGCTGATGAAGCTGGCCGAGAAATTCAACCTGCCGGTGTTCACCTTCGTCGACACGCCTGGTGCCTACCCCGGCATCGGCGCCGAGGAACGGGGCCAGTCGGAGGCGATCGGCCGCAACATCTTCGAGATGGCGCAGCTTGAGGTGCCCATCATCACCACCATCATCGGTGAAGGCGGCTCTGGCGGTGCGCTGGCGATCAGCGTCGCCGACCAGGTGCTCATGCTGCAGTACTCGGTCTATTCGGTGATCTCGCCCGAAGGCTGCGCGTCCATCCTCTGGAAGACCGCTGAGCGCGCTTCCGATGCAGCCGAGGCGCTGGGCATCACCGCGCACCGGCTCAAGGCGCTGGGCGTGATCGACAAGATCGTCAACGAGCCCGTCGGCGGTGCCCACCGCGACAGCAAGTGGATGGCGTCGCAGCTCAAGCGCGGGCTCAACGACGGCCTGCGCCAGGTCATCGACCTCAAGCCCAAGGACTTGCTGCAGCGGCGCTACGACCGGCTGCAGTCCTACGGCCGCTTCAGCGACAGCAAGGAGCGCTAGCGCATGGCTGCGGTGGCGGTGGCCGTCAGTGGCGGCCGCGACTCCACCGCCTTGCTGCATTGCACGGCCCGGCAGGCGCACGAACAAGGCCTCGAAGTGTTCGCGCTGCATGTGCACCACGGTCTGCAGCTCGAGGCTGACGACTGGTGGTCGCAGGTGCAGGCGCAGTGCCGGCGCTGGGCACGCGCCGGTCTGCCGGTGAGTTTCCATGGCCAGCGCCTGAGCAGCCGACCGGCGCCAGGCGACAGCGTCGAAGCCTGGGCCCGGCGCGAGCGCTACGCCGCGCTGGCCGCGCTGGCCCGGCAGGCCGGCTGCCAGCATGTGCTGCTGGCCCACCACCGGCGCGACCAGGCCGAGACCTGGCTGCTGCAGGCCTTGCGCGGCGCCGGCCCGGCGGGCTTGTCGGCGATGCCGGCCAGCGCCGTTCGGGGTGGCATCACCTGGCACCGCCCTTGGCTGGAGCAACCGCGTGAAGCGATCGAAGCCTATGTGCGGCGCTACCGGTTGCGTTTCGTCGACGACGCCAGCAACGCCGACATGCGGTTCGACCGCAACCGGCTGCGTGCCAGCGTCTGGCCAGCCTTGACCGGCAGCTTTGCGAACGCCGAAGTGAGCCTGGTCGCGGCGGCGCACCGGGCGCAGGAGGCGGCCGCCTGTCTGGCCGAACTGGCGGGCATCGACATCGCCGCCTGCATCGAAGGCGGCGGCCTGCGCTGCGCGGCGTGGCGTTTGCTCAGCGCGCCGCGCCAGGCCAACCTGCTGCGCGCCTGGTTGCCGTCGGTGGTGGCTGGCGCGGTGCCGGAAACGCTGCTGCAACGTCTGCCCACCGAAATGGCAACGGCGCGCAGCGGACGCTGGCCCGCGCCGGGTGGCGAACTGCGCTTGCACGACGGTGTGCTGCACTTTGCCCGCCTGGGCGCTGCGGTGGCGACACCTGGCGCGCCGGCGGTGCTGGACCTGGCACTTCCCGGCGAGCACGGCGTGCCGGGCTGGCGCGGCCACTTCGCCGTCGACGTCGTCGCCGAAGGCGGCATCCCGGCGGCATTGCTGCAGCAGGCGCAGTTGCGGCCACGGCAGGGCGGCGAACAGTTCCAGCGCGCGCCGCGCAGCCTGGCGCGCAGCCTGAAGAAACAGTACCAGGCGCTGCGCGTGCCGGCCTGGCAGCGCGACGGGCCGCTGGTCTACAGCGGTGATGGCCAGTTGCTCTACGTGCCCGGCCTGGGTGTCGACGCGCGCTGCATGGCGCCGGCCGGCGCGTCGCAGCGGCGCCTGCAGTGGCTGGCCGACAACGGCGAGGGCCTTTGAAGCGCCGGACCGGCGGCTAGAATTCGCGTTTTGTGCACCGCGGCAACGGGCCGCAACGCGAGAACTCGGTCCCGATTTCATGGCTCTGATCGTTCACAAGTACGGCGGCACCTCGATGGGGTCCACCGTACGCTTCCGCAGCGTCGCCCAGCGCGTCGCCAAGTGGGTGCGCGCCGGCCACCAGTTGATCGTCGTGCCGTCGGCGATGAGCGGCGAGACCAACCGCCTGCTCGGCCTGGCCAAGGAATTGCAGCCGGCCTGGCTGACGCCCGAGAGCCAGCGCGAACTCGACGCCATCGCCGCCACTGGCGAGCAGGTGTCGGTGGGCTTGCTGGCGCTGGCGCTGCAGGCCCAGGGCGTGCCGGCGGTCAGCTACGCTGGCTGGCAGGTGGCGATTGCCACCGACTCGGCCTATGGCAAGGCCCGCATCACCAGCATCGACGACACGCGCGTGCGCGCCGACCTGGCGCAGGGCAAGGTGGTCATCATCACCGGCTTTCAAGGCGTCGACCCGCAAGGCAACGTCACCACGCTCGGGCGCGGCGGCAGCGACACTTCGGCGGTGGCGGTGGCGGCGGCGCTGAAGGCCGACGAATGCCTGATCTACACCGACGTCGACGGCGTCTACACCACCGATCCGCGCATCGTGCCCGAGGCGCGCCGGCTGCACACCATCAGCTTCGAAGAGATGCTGGAGATGGCCAGCCTGGGCTCCAAGGTGTTGCAGACGCGTTCGGTTGAATTCGCCGGCAAGTACCGCGTGCCGCTGCGCGTGCTGTCGAGCTTCACGCCCTGGGACATTGCGCTCGAAGAAGAAGCGCGCTCGGGCACCCTGATCACCTTCGAGGAAGACGAAAAGATGGAACAAGCCATCGTGTCCGGCATCGCGTTCAACCGCGACGAGGCCAAGATCACCGTGATGGGAGTGCCCGACAAGCCCGGCATCGCCTACCTCATCCTGGGCCCGGTGGCCGATGCCAACATCGACATCGACGTCATCATCCAGAACGTCTCGCACGACGGCAAGACCGACTTCTCGTTCACCGTGCACCGCAACGACTACGTGCGCACGATGGACTTGCTGACCAAGGAGGTGCTGCCGGCCACCGGCGCCGCCCAGGTCATGGGCGACCCGAAGATCTGCAAGGTGTCGATCGTCGGCATCGGCATGCGCAGCCATGTCGGCGTGGCGAGCCGGATGTTCCGCACGCTGGCCGAGGAGGGCATCAACATCCAGATGATCAGCACCAGCGAGATCAAGACCAGCGTCGTCATCGACGAGAAGTACATGGAACTGGCGGTCCGGGCCTTGCACAAGGCCTTCGATCTCGAACAAGGCAGTTCAGCGAGTTGAGCGCGCCAAAGGCCGCTCGAAGAGAGGCTAGAATGCGCGCTGTTTCACCGGAGTCGTGACCGAGTGGCCGAAGGTGCTCCCCAGCTCAGGGAGTATGTGCCAAAAGCGCATCGAGGGTTCGAATCCCTCCGACTCCGCCAACAGATCTGAGCCCCTGCTTTGCAGGGGCTTTTTTCTTGGCTGGATAGCTCCGCGGGCCGCCGCGATCAACGCGCCGCGGGCGCCGGCAGCTTGATGCCGCGCAGGGCCTGCGCCAGTTCGGCGGCCTGCCAGATGGCGATGCTGTGCTCGGCCGCATAGGGCCGCGCGGTCTCGGTCAGTTCGCCCAGACCGATGCACAGCGCGTCGCTGACGTCGCCGGCGTCGCGCGCCTGCTGCAGGCTGCGCAAGGTGTCGAGCCCGGAGCGCGCCGACTTCCAGCGCCGGGCGCTGACGTACATCGTTCGGCCTTGGCGTTCGAGGGCAAAGTCGACCGCCGGGGCTGGGTCGCGGCGCACGCTGTAGCCGTCGCGCCGAAAGGCTTGCTCGAGCAGGTCGGCGAAGGCCGGCCAGTTCATCTTGCTGACGATGTCGTGCGTCTGCGACACCTTGGCGGCGTTGGGCAGATGCCACTGGCGCCGCGCCGCCAGCGCGCTGATGACGACGAAGGGGAACGAGGACATGGCGCCCACCACCCGGTACTCGGCCGGCAGCAAGGCGGCGGCCAGCAGCGACAGCACCGCGGCAATGGCCAGGCTGATCCACCAGGGCGAACGAAGCAATTTCGCGAACAGCGAATTGGGGGCCATCTGCAGTTTCAAGCGCGGGTCTCCTGGCGGTGTCGGTGGACGATGGGCGCGAAGTCTACGCGCCGCGCCGGGGGTGAAAACCTGAACCCGTGCCGGGTCGCCGACACACCACAATGCGCGCCTTGCCCATCCGACCCGGAGCCCCCGTGCCGCAGAGCGATATCGACATTGCACGCCAGGCCCGCATGCAGCGCATCAGCCAGATCGCGCGCGAACGCCTTGGCATCGATGACGAACACCTGGTGCCCTATGGGCACTACAAGGCCAAGCTGTCGCTGGACTACATCGAGTCGCTCAAGGACCGCGCCGACGGCAAGCTCATCCTGGTCACCGCGATCAGCCCGACGCCGGCCGGCGAAGGCAAGACGACGACCACCGTGGGCCTGGGCGATGCGCTCAACCACCTGGGCAAGCGGGCGATGATCGCCTTGCGCGAGCCCTCGCTGGGGCCGGTGTTCGGCATGAAGGGCGGGGCGGCCGGCGGTGGCCATGCCCAGGTGGTGCCGATGGAGGACATCAACCTTCACTTCACCGGCGACTTCAGTGCCATCGGCCTGGCCAACAACTTGCTGGCGGCGGCGATCGACAACCATGTCCACCATGGCAATGCGCTGGGCATCGACCTGCGCCGCGTCAGCTGGCGCCGGGTGATGGACATGAACGACCGCGCGCTGCGTGAACTCACCGTCGGCCTGGGCGGGCCTGGCAACGGCCACCCGCGCCAGGATGGCTTCGACATCGTCGTCGCCTCCGAGGTGATGGCGATCTTCTGCCTGGCGACCTCGCTGGTCGACCTCAAAGAGCGCCTGGGCAACATCATCGTCGCCAGCACCCACGACCGCCGCCCGGTGCGCGCCCGCGACCTGCGCGTGCATGGCGCGATGGCGGTGTTGCTGCGCGATGCGCTGGCGCCCAACCTGGTGCAGACGCTGGAGAACAACCCAGCCATCCTGCATGGCGGGCCATTTGCCAACATCGCCCATGGCTGCAACTCGGTCATCGCCACCCAGACGGCGCTGAAGCTGGCCGACTACGTCGTCACCGAAGCCGGCTTCGGCGCCGACCTCGGGGCAGAAAAGTTCGTCGACATCAAATGCCGCAAGTCCGGCCTGCGCCCCGATGCGGCGGTGCTGGTGGCGACGCTGCGGGCGCTGAAGTTCCACGGCGGCGCGGCGCGCGATGCGCTCGGCCGTGAAGACCTGGGCGCGCTGGCGCGCGGCATGGCCAACCTGGACCGCCATGTCGACAACGTGACCCAGCGCCTGGGCCTGCCTTGCGTGGTGGCGGTGAACCACTTCGATGCCGACACCGAGGCCGAGCACAAGCTGCTGCGCGAGCATGTCCAGGCCCGCGGCGTGCCGGTGGCGGTGGCGCGGCATTGGGCCTTGGGCGGCGCCGGCGCCACCGAGCTGGCGCACGAAGTCATTCAGCTGTGCGCGCAGCCGAGCCGGATGCGCTTCGTCTACGAAGACGCCGATCCGTTATGGGAAAAGCTGCGCAAGCTGGCCACCGAGATCTACGGCGCCGCCGACATCAGCGCCTCGGCGGCGGTGCGGGCGCAGATCCAGCGCCTGCAGGACGACGGCTACGGCCACTACCCGGTGTGCGTGGCCAAGACCCAGTACAGTTTTTCCAGCGACCCCCAGCTGCTCGGCGCGCCCAGCGGCCATGTGCTGACGGTGCGCGAGGTGCGGCTGGCCGCTGGCGCCGAGTTCGTCGTCATGGTCTGCGGCGACATCATGACCATGCCGGGCCTGCCCAAGGTGCCGGCCGCCGAGAGCATCGACCTCGACGCCGACGGCCAGGTCGTGGGCTTGTTCTGAAGCCGACCGAGGCGTCCGCGCCAGCGGCGCGGCGCTGAATCAGGCGATGGCCGGCTGGCGCACCTTGCGCGGCGCCGCAGCGGCGGGCTTGGCGACCGCTGCCGCGTCGGTGCGGCGATAGACGCCGCAGCCCAGGAACATCTTGCTGTCCAGGGCGGCGATGTACGAGGTCTTGGGCGTCACGGCGCCAGTGTCGGGGGTGACGATGTCGTAGTCGATCCAGCCGCTGCCGGCGTCGGCGGCGGCCCAGGCGTCACGCAGGAAGCGGTCGCCGTCGATGCCCGGCACTTCATGCACACGCTTGCCCTCCATCGCCGGCTTGGCGCCGTGGACGATGTAGCGGCCCTCGCGGTCGATGACGAAGATGTAGAGGTCGCGGTCGACGAAGCCGGCCGCCGTGCTGTGCAACTCGGCGCTGGCGGCTTGCAGGCCACCGCGGTGCACCAGGCCGAGCGCGCGGTCGACCAAGGCGCTGGCTTCGTCGGCGCTGCCTTGGCGCAAGCGCATCGAGGCCACGGTGGCAATCAAGGTCTGCGAGCGCGTCACCAGGTCGCGCGACACCGTCGTCGACTCGGCCACCATCTCGGCATTGCGATGGGTGATCTCGTCGATCGTGACCACGCTCTGCGTCACCTGTTCGAGGTCGCTGCTTTGCTGGGCGCTGGCGCTGGCGATCGAGCGCAGCGAGTCCGAGGCCGTGCGCACGCCGGTCACCAGCGAATCCAGGATCTGGCCGACATGCTGGATGCGGGTCACCGAGCTGCCGACTTGTTCGCTCGACTGCTGGATCAGGCCGCGAATCTCACGTGCGGCGGCGGCGCTGCGCTGTGCCAGTTGGCGCACTTCGGCGGCGACGACGGCGAAGCCGCGGCCGGCATCGCCGGCGCGCGCCGCCTCGACGGCTGCGTTCAAGGCCAGGATGTTGGTCTGGAAAGCGATGCCGTCGATGACCGAGACGATTTCGCCGACGCGCTTGGAGCCGCCCTCGAGCAGCCCCATCGCCTGCACGGTGCCGCGCATGGCGTCGCCGCCGGTTTCGGCGTCGCCGCGCAGGCGCGTGGTGAGCTGGTCGAGCGCGCTGGCAGCGCCGGCGTTGGACGTCACCGCCTCGCTCAGCGCCTGCACTGTGGCCAGGGTCTGGCGCAGGCTGCTGGCCTGCTCTTCGGTGCGCTCGGCCAGCGCGGCGCTGTTCGTCGCCGCCCGATGGCCGGCCATGCCGACGCGGGCGGCGCTGCTGCGGATCTCGGCGACGATGTTGGACAGTCGCTCGTTCATGCGTTCAACCAGGGCGCCGATCTCGGCGAATTCGTCCTTGCCCTGGATCACCAGCCGCTGCGACAAGTCGCCCGCGGCGACGGCGTTGACGCCTTTGTGCAGCATCGCCAGCGAGCGGCTGAAACTGGCGTAGAACGCCGCACCCAACCAGGCCAGCAAAGCCGTACCCAAAGCCACCAGTGCAGCGCCAACGAGCAAGGTGCGACGCTGCGACTCGGCACGCGCGTCGAGCTGAGCGCCCAGTGTCTTTGCGGCCTCGCCCTGCAAGGCACCGACGGCGAGCAGCGCGGCGCTGCCGCCTTCGAAGAAGGCCGCGGCGTCACCGCTCAGGGTCTCGGCGGTGAAGGCGTCGCGCGCCCGGGCGGCGAACTTCTCGGCGGCTTCGCGGGCAGCGGCCCAGCTCGTCAAGGGCTGGGCGCCGGCGCTGCGCGCCGATTCAAGGCGAAACGCCAGGTCGTCTGCATAGCGGCGCACTTCGTCGGCGCGGCCGATCAACTGGGCGCGCTCGACGCTGCTGGCTTGGCCGCTCGCCAGCATGCCGGCACCCTGGCCGCGAACAACGCCGATGGCTTCTGCCCAGGGCACGATGCGCTCGACGACGATGCTCACCAGGGTGGCGGTGCTGCGGTCGTCGTCGTAGGACAGCGCGGAGGCATCGGCGGCGGCGACGATCAGGCGCCGGCCGCGGTCGATCAACTCGACGTGATGGGCGAACGCGGCTTCGCGAGCTGCCGGGTGGCTGCCGCCGGCAATCGCCAGTGCGCTGTCGCGCCAGCCGGCCCAGTCCTTGGGAATGGCGAAGCTCAGGCCGGTGCGGGCCAGGGTGTCGGCCTGCTGGGTGGCGGTGCGCAAGCGCTCGCGGGCGGCGTCACGGGCGACCGCCGCGCCGGTGTCGCCGGCCAGCACGCGGTTCGTCAGCCCGCGGTGCATCTGCAATTCGGTCACCACACCGGTCAAGGCGCTCACCCAGCGCGCACCATCACGCTGTGACTGGGCAACGCGGGTCTGTTCCGACAGGCTCAGGGTCTGCGCCAGCAGCAGCAAGGCCAGTGGAATCGTCAACAGCAAGGCCATCGTCGACAGCTTGGCCGGCATGCGCAGGTTTTGCATCAAACGAATGCCGGGCGCAAGGATACGGGCGGCGAATGTGGCCAAGGTGTGCTCCTGTGTGCGGCGCTCGCAGGCGTTGCGGCGCCATGACTTCTTCAAACCCCAGATTGTTCGCCGCCATGGCGGACGGCAAACGCCGGAAATAGGGCCGAATGGCGCACCTTGTCGTGACGCCGTCAGTGGTGTTCGCGGCGCGTCGGCGGCGGCGTGGCGGCAGCGTCGCCAGTTGCAGGGTCGGCGCGGCCCTGGCCCAGGCGTGCCAGCAGCCGCTTGGCGATGGCACGGTCGGGATGAGGCTGCGCGGTCGGCGTCGACGCGGTGTCGGCGCCAGCAACCGCCTCGTGGCTGCGGCGCAAGCCCAGGCCGGCAGCCAGCAGCGCCGACAACGCCGACAACGCCAGCGCGGCCAGCCAGGCCGCGCGCGCTGTCTCGGCGCTTTGCTGGC
>JAUYAJ010000210.1 GCA_030693565.1 Rubrivivax sp. | reverse complement strand
ACCATCGATTCGATGATCGACTCGCTGCGCCGACGGGCTGCCTGCCAGCCCCCAAACCGCCAATCCCAGGAGCCCTCCAGGCTCACTCCTCAGTGGAATGTCGCGCCCGGCTCCAGGCTCATACCTCGTTGGACAAGACTGCAGCTTGCCGTCGCTGGACTTGCCGAGCACGATGGTCGAGACGCCGCTGGACTGCGCCGCCACGCTGACCGTGTGCCCCAGCGCGCGCAGGCCCGTCACCAGCGCATCGTTGCTGCCCGAGTCGGTGACATTCAAGTTGGGGTGCTCGCCACCGAGCCCGGTGGTGACGGAATTGGACGAGCCGAAGTTCATCATCGCCGTGGCCTGCTGCGCGTCCAGTCCCCAGTCCAACACGCCCACCACGGCCTTGACGACAAACTGGATGATGGCCGCGCCGCCGGGCGAGCGGGTGGCCATCCGCACATCACCGCGTCCGCCCCCGGCAGCCTTCTGGAACACGATGGTGGGCGCCATCGAGCTGCGCGGCCGCTTGCCGGCCTGCACCTGGTTGGCGATCAGGCCCGAAGCGTCAGAGGGTGCGGCCGAAAAATCGGTCAGCTCATTGTTCAGCCAGAATCCGCGCACGAGCCGGAACGCCCCATGCTGCTTTCAATGGTGGTGGTCATCACCACCCCATTGCCCTGGGCGTCAACGATCGACACATGGGTGGTGCCGGAGCCTTCGGTCAGCCCGAGCCCGGCAGGCAGCGAGGTACCGATGGTGCCAGCGCAGGCCACACCCATGCTACGGTCGAGCCGGATCAGGCTGGTGCGGCCGCGCAGATGGCCCTTGTCGAGCAGGCTGGACACGCCATTGCCAGGCAGCGGCACGAAGTCGGTGTCGGCCACCCAGGCGTTGCGGTCGGCATAGTCCAGCCGCTGCGCTTCGCTGACCAGGTGCACCCCCATCACGCTGGGCTTGCCCCCGTACAGGTCAACATTCGTGGGCGCAAAGCCGGGCATGTTGAAGTTCTCGAGGATGCCCAGCACCTGCGCCACCGCGATGCCGCCCGACGACGGTGGGCCCATGCCGCAAACCACGGTGGCGCGGTAGTCGATGCAAACCGGGTCGCGCTTCTTGGCCTGGCAGGCCGCCATGTCGGTCATCGTCGTGGCGCCCGGCGTCAGCACGCCCGGCGCGCCAGGGCCGGCCGCGTCACGCTGGATCTCGGCCACGATGTCCTGCGCGATCGGCCCGGTGTAGAAGGCGTCGGCGCCGCCGCTGGCAATCGTGCTCAGCGTGGCTGCATAAGCCGGGTTGGTCATCCTCGTACCCAGCGCCTTGGACGTGCCGTCGGCATTGAGGAAGTAGGCAACGGCATCCGGATCACGCAGCAGGTTGGCCCGGTTGGCCACGATGGTGTCGGCAAAGCGCCCGCTGATCGCAAAGCCGTCGTTGGCGATCTTGATGCCGGCGTCGAAGTTGCTGGCCCAGGTCTTCTTGCCATGATCCTTGTGCAGCAGGTCAAGCACCCGCACCGCGCCCGGCGAGCCGATCGAGCGGCCGCTGGCGCGCGCATTGGGCAGCGGCGTGGTCTGCTGGGTGGGGCTGATGTGGCGCAGACAGTCTTCGGTGGCACCGGCGGGCGCGGTTTCGCGGCCATCGTAGCTTTGCAAGGCCTTGGTGGTGGCGTTGTAGTGGAGCAGGAAAGCACCGCCGCCCAGGCCGGACGACTGCGGCTCGACCAGGCCCAGCACCATCTGCACCGCCACCGCGGCATCGGCAGCGCTGCCCCCGGCCTTCAACACATCGCAACCGGCCTTGCTGGCCAGCGGATTGGCGGTGACCACCAGGTACTGGGCCGAGGTGTTCGCCTTGATCACCGATCTGAACCCCGAAGACGGCTCCGGCAGCGCCGGATCGCCCGGCACGCCCGAGCCCACGGTGACCGTGCCGCCACTGGCTGCCGACACCTGACATGAGGCGTCAATCGGCACCGCCACCGGCGGCTCGGCATCGCTGCCGCCGCAACCGGCCAGCAAGGCCGCAACGGTCAGCGCGGCCAGGGCCAGGACGATGCGCCGGTCGCTGGTTGCTGGCCGCGAACGCGCTGCAACAGCGCTGCTTGAGCGTGGGTTGGAGGATGCATCATTGAGGTTCACTCCTGGGTGGGATTGATTGTCGGGATGGGCATCGATGAGTGTGGCGCCATCCTGGATCAGTGCCTCTCAAGGCATCCCCTGAAGTTCGCAGGGTCGAATGGAAGTGCGGCTGGGGCACTTCGTCGGCTACCGACAGCCGCTTGCTCATTTAGCATCGATCATCCCTTTCGATCCCCTGCCAACCCGAGACAACCATGACCACCGAAGCACCCCTGTTCGAAGTCGCGCAGCGCGACCTGTCCGCCTATCGCCAAGGCAACGCCGGGGTCGACTATGTGCACCGTTTCGACTCCGGCAAACCCGGGCCGCATGTGCTGATCAACGCATTGACCCATGGCAACGAGATCTGCGGCATGGTCGCGGCCACGCATCTGCTCGACAGCGGCGTGCGGCCAAAGATCGGCACGTTGACGGTGAGTTTTGCCAACATCGAGGCCTACAACGCCTTCGATCCGCAACGCCCCTACGACAACCGCCAGCTGGTGCACAACCTGAACCGCATCTGGTCGGCCGAGCAACTCGGCGGCAGCGAAGACAGCCCGGAGCTGCGGCGCGCGCGTGAACTGCGGCCGGTGGTCGCGGCGGCCGACCACATCCTCGACATCCACTCGACGCGCAGCGATGTCGAACCGTTCTGGGTCTATGCGCCGTTCGAACGCAACACGGCCGCCCTGACAGCGATCGGCCGGCCGGCGGTGCACCTGGTGATGCCCGGCGGGCTGCGCACCGGCGTCGGCCTGACCCATCACGGACGACACGGCACGCCCGACGGCCCCGGCGCCACCGCGGTGGTCGAATGTGGCCAGCATTTCAAGCGCTCGGCTGCCGATCTGGCGACCGCCGTGGCATGGGACTTCCTCGCCCACTTCGGCTTGATCGAGCACAGCGAGACGGCGCGGGTGGCGCCGCCCGCGCC
>JAUYAJ010000206.1 GCA_030693565.1 Rubrivivax sp. | reverse complement strand
CGCGGTGTTCCGCACCATCCCGAGCAAGATCCTGACGCTGGAACAGCTCGGTGCGCCCAAGGTCTTTGCCGAACTCTCGCTCAAGCCGCGCGGCATGGTGCTGTGCACCGGTCCGACCGGCTCGGGCAAGAGCACGACGCTGGCGGCCATCGTCGACTGGCGCAACGAGAACTCCTACGGCCACATCATCACGGTGGAAGACCCGGTGGAGTTCGTGCACCCGCACAAGAACTGCATCGTCACGCAGCGCGAACTCGGCATCGACACCGACAGCTGGGAAGCGGCGCTGAAGAACACGCTGCGCCAGGCGCCCGACGTCATCCTGATGGGCGAAATCCGCGACCGCGAGACCATGGAGCACGCCATCGCGTTCGCCGAAACCGGCCACCTGTGCATGGCCACGCTGCACGCCAACAGCGCCAACCAGGCGCTCGACCGCATCATCAACTTCTTCCCCGACGAGCGCCGCACCCAGCTGCTGATGGACTTGTCGCTCAACCTGCGCGCGCTGGTGTCGCAGCGCTTGCTGCCCAACCAGAAGGGCCGCGGGCGGGTGGCGGCGGTCGAGGTCATGCTCAATTCGCCGCTGGTGTCCGACCTCATCTTCCGCGGCGAGGTCAGCGAGATCAAGGACTTGATGAAGCGCTCGCGCGAGATCGGCATGCAGACCTTCGACCAGGCCTTGTTCGACCTCTACGAAGCCGACGCCGTCAGCTTCGAGGACGCGCTGCGCAACGCCGACTCGGTCAACGACTTGCGACTGCAGATCAAGCTCAACAGCCGGCGTGCCCGCAACCCCGACCTGGCCGCCGGCACCGAGCACATGAAGGTGATCTGACGATCGCACGGCCCCGGCCGTCCCAGTTCATGGCAGCATTGCGGCCATGAGCACCATCAACCCCCGAAACTACGAAGCGGCCGAGCCGCGCCGCCTGGCCTTCCTGGGCCTGGGCGTGATGGGCCACCCGATGGCCGGCCACCTGGCGCGCGCTGGCCACCAGGTCACGGTCTACAACCGCACCGAGGCCAAGGCCGGCGCCTGGGCCGACGAGTTCGGCGGCCAGGTCGCGGCCACCCCGGCGGCGGCCGCCGCCGGCGCCGACATCGTCTTCGCCTGCGTCGGCAACGACGACGACTTGCGCTCGGTGGTGCTGGGCGACAGCGGCGCGCTGGCCGGCATGCCGCCCGGCGCCGTCTTCGTCGACCACACGACGGCGTCGGCGGCGATCGCGCGCGAGCTTTACGGCCAGGCGCAGGCGCGCGGCCTGCACTTCATCGACGCCCCGGTCTCGGGCGGCCAGGCCGGCGCCGTCAACGGCGGCCTGACCGTGATGTGCGGCGGCGACAGCCAGCCCTTCGACACCATCATGCCGGTGGCAGCCGCCTTCGCGCGCGCCGTCACCCGGGTCGGCGACAGCGGCGCTGGCCAGCTCGCCAAGATGGTCAACCAGGTGGCGATCGCCGGCCTGGTGCAGGGCCTGGCCGAGGCCATTGCCTTCGGCCAGCGCGCCGGCCTGGACATGCCACTGGTGCTGGACGTGATCGGCAAGGGTGCGGCCCAGAGCTGGCAGATGGACAACCGCGGCAAGACCATGGTCGAAGACCGCTTCGACTTCGGCTTCGCCGTCGACTGGATGCGCAAAGACCTCGGCCTGGTGCTCGACGAAGCGCGCCGCAACGGCGCCCAGCTGCCGGTGACGGCGCTGGTCGACCAGTTCTACGCCGAAGTGCAGATGCTCGGCGGCCGGCGCTGGGACACCTCGAGCCTGATCCGCCGGCTCAAGTAGACGCCGGCAGGCGCTCGGCGCCTCAGCGCGGTGCCGGCTTGGACTGCAGCGTGGCGAGTTCGCCTTCGGTGATGGTCTCGAACACCTGCACCACCTTTTGCACACCACTGACGCCGCGCGTCACCTCGGTGCCACGGCTGGCTTCACGCTCGGTCACCAGGCCCATCAGGTAGACCGTGCCGCGCTCGGTCACCACCTTGAAGGCGTTGGCCTGCAAAGTTTTGGCGTCGATCAACGCGGCCTTGACCTTGGCCGACAGGATGGCGTCGTTGGAGCGCGCCGTCAGCGAGCTGTTGCCCGCCAGCGCCAGCTCGTTGATGACCTCGCGCACGTTGTCCAGCCGCTGCAGCGCGGCCGTCACCCGGGCGCGGTCGGCGTCGCTCGCCACCTCGCCGGTGACCAGCACGCGCCGGTTGTAGCTGGTGACGCTGATGTTGCCCAGCGTCGACAGCTCGCGCGCGCTGGCCAGTGCCTTCAGCTCGATCGCCTGGTCCTCGACCTGGGCGCCGGTGGTGCGGCGGTCGATGGCCATCATGGCGCCGCCGACGGCAGCGCCGCCGAGCAGCAGCGGCGCGCAGGCCGGCAGCAGCGTCAGCGTCGCCAAGGCGGCGGCGGCCACGGCCACAGCGCGCACGCGCGCCTTGGCGTTGATTCGGGTGTGTCGGGTCGTGTTCAAGGTTCTTGCTCTCCCATCAGTTGCAGATCAACCGCGTCGCACAGGCAATGCAGCACGAGCAGCTGCAATTCCAGGATGCGGGCGCCGCGCTCATGCGGCACTGCGATCAGTACATCGGTCTCGGCCAGCAGCGCCGGCCAGCGCACTGACGCCTGCGCCGCCAGCACCACGACCGACATGTCCTTGTCGTGCGCCGCCAGAAGCGCCGCCGGCAGCGCGGCGTCGGCGCCATCGGTGTCGAACAGTACCAGCACGTCGCCGGGCTGGCCCAGCGCCTGCAGCTGCTTGTCCAGTGCGCCGGCGTCGACCTGCAGCGCCAGCGCGGCCAGCGCCGGGCGCTCACGCTCGAAGCGGCCCACCAGCGTGGTCGCCAGATGCTGCGCCAGCCAGCGGCCAGCGCCACTGCCGCCGGCCATGATCTTGGCGCCCGCCGTGAGGGCGCCGAGCAAGGCCTGGGCGGCGTCGGCAATCGGCCGCGCGAGCGACTCCGCAGCCTGGTATTGGAGGTCAGCGCCGTCGAAGAACTGTTGCTGGATGCGCTGTTCAAGCATGATCACGGATCATATGACACGGAGTTTGCGCGGCGGTTCCGCGCCGCGCCCGGTGCATTTGCTGGCACCATGCTGCCGTTTCGCGACGTGAAACGGGGTCGGGGCGCCTGTCCCGCTACTCGCCGGGGAGGCCATGAACAAGAAGAGCCTGTCAGAAAGCGACATCTGCGACAAGTTCATCCGGCCGGCGATGGAACGCGCGGGCTGGGATGGTCTGGGCCAGATTTACCGCGAGTTCTCGCTGCGCGCCGGCCGCGTCACCGTGCGCGGCCGCAAAGCCCAGCGCGACGCCGGAACCGTCCTGCGCGCCGACTACGCGCTGTTCTTCAAACCCAACATCCCGCTCGCCGCCGTCGAGGCCAAAGACAACAACCACGCCTGTGGCGCCGGCATGCCCCAGGCCATCGAGTACGCCGAACTGCTGAACGTGCCTTTCAGTTTTGCCAGCAATGGCGACGGCTTTGTCTTCCGCGACGCCACCCTGGCCACTGGCGTGCTGGAGCAAAACCTGACGCTGAACGAGTTTCCGTCGCCGATCGAACTCTGGGAGCGCTACTGCGCCTGGAAGGGCTGGTCGCCCGAAGTGCGCCAGGTGACCGAGTTCGAGTACGGCCCCGGCAAGGCACCGCGTTACTACCAAATGACGGCCATCAACCGCACGGTGGAAGCCATCGCCCAGGGCCAGACCCGGGTGCTGCTGGTGATGGCCACCGGCACCGGCAAGACCTACACCGCCTTCCAGATCATCTGGCGGCTGTGGAAGAGCGGCACCAGGAAGCGCATCCTGTTCCTGGCCGACCGCAACATCTTGATCGACCAGACCATGGTCAACGACTTCCGCGACTTCAAGGGCGCGATGGCCAAGCTCAGCCCCCACGGCAAAGGGGTTGAGCGGCTCGACGCCCAGTCCGGGCAGGCCACACTCGACGATCTGGCGCTGGCCGTGAACAAGGCCACCAAGCAGGTCGACAAGTCCTACGAAATCTACCTGTCGCTCTACCAGGCCGTCTCGGGCACCGAAGAAGCACAGAACATCTACAAGCAGTTCTCGCCCGACTTCTTCGACCTCATCGTCGTCGACGAATGCCACCGCGGCAGCGCCGACGAAGATTCGGCCTGGCGCGAGATCCTGCGCTACTTCAACGCCGCCACCCAGATCGGCCTGACTGCCACGCCCAAGGAAACCCGCGACGTTTCCAACATCGACTACTTCGGCGAGCCGATCTACAGCTACACCCTGCGCCAGGGCATCGAAGACGGCTACCTGGCGCCCTACAAGGTGATCCGGGTCGATCTGGACCGCGACACCTTCGGCTGGCGCCCGGCCCAGGGCATGACCGACAAACACGGCCATGTCATCGAGGACCGCGTCTACAACGCCAGCGACATGAACCGCGCGCTGGTGCTCGAACGCCGCGACGAGGTGGTGGCGGCCAAGATCACCGAATACCTGAAAGCCACCGACCGCTACGCCAAGACCATCGTCTTCTGCGAAGACATCGACCACGCCGCGCGCATGCGCCAGGCGCTGTCCAACGCCAACGCCGACCTGTGCGCGGCGCAGCCCAAGTACGTGGTGCAGATCACCGGCGACAACCCCGAAGGCAAGCGCGAGCTCGACAACTTCATCGACCCCGAGAAGACCTACCCGGTGATCGCCACCACCTCCAAGCTGATGAGCACCGGCGTCGACGCGCAGACCTGCAAGCTCATCGTGCTCGACCAGAACATCAAGTCGATGACGCTGTTCAAGCAGATCATCGGCCGCGGCACGCGGCTGCGCGAAGACCTGGGCAAGACCTGGTTCACCATCCTCGACTTCAAGCGCGCCACCGACAACTTCGCCGACCCCAGCTTCGACGGTGACCCGGTGCAGATCTACGAGGCGGGCGTCGGCGACCCGGTGACACCACCCGACGACGCAACGCCGCCCCGCGCCGAAGGCAGCGACGCGCCGGCCCAAGCCGGCGCCATCACCGCGCCCGGCGCAGGTGGCGATGGCGCGCCGCCGCGGCGCTACGTGGTCGGCGGCAGCGTCAACGTCAGCGTCGCCCGCGAGCGCGTGCAGTACCTGAACGCCCAGGGCCGCCTGATCACCGAGAGCCTGCGCGACTACACCCGCATCAACCTGGCCAGGCAATACGAATCGCTGGACGCCTTCCTGCAAGCCTGGGACGGCGCCGAACGCAAAGCCGCGCTGCTCGACGAGCTGGAACGCCAAGGCGTGCTGGTCGAAGCGCTGGCCGAAGAAGTCGGGCTCGACCTCGACCCGTTCGACCTGCTGCTGCACGTGGCCTGGAACATGCCGCCGCTGACGCGGCGCGAACGCGCGCGCCGGGTCAAGAAGCGCAACGCCTTCACCCAATACGGCCCGCTGGCGCGCCAGGTGCTGGACGCCTTGCTCGACAAGTACGCCGACGAAGGCATCACCACCATCGAAGGCGACAACATCTTCAGCGTGCCGCCCTTCCCCGCCATGGGCCGGCCGGCCGAGATCATCCTCAGCTTCGGCGGTCGCGCGCAGTACCTGGGCGCGCTGCGTGCGCTGGAGCGTGCGCTCTACGCCCCGCAGACCAGCGCTTGAAGCGGCGGCCCGATACTCGGCCGCACCGCCCTCCCGACTTCGCCCCGCCTGCCCCATGTCCAACCTCAGCCCCCTCATCAAGTCCGTCCAGGACGTCATGCGCCAGGACGCCGGCATCAACGGCGACGCGCAGCGCATCGAGCAAATGGTCTGGCTGCTGTTCCTGAAAGTCTTTGACGCGCTGGAATTCGAGCTGGAACTCACCCGCGACGCCTACAAGAGCCCGATCCCCGAGCACCTGCGCTGGCGCAGCTGGGCCGCCGACGCCGAAGGCATCACCGGCGAAGCGCTGCTCGACTTCGTCAACAACACGCTGTTCCCCAAGCTCAAGGCCTTGCCGGCCGACCCCGTGCGCAA
>JAUYAJ010000200.1 GCA_030693565.1 Rubrivivax sp. | reverse complement strand
GAAGGCGCGCGCCACCGGCAGCACGATGGGCAGCATGATCAGCATGATCGACACCGAGTCGATGATGCAGCCCAGCGCGATGACGATGACGATGTAGGCGGCGACGAAGCCCCAGGGGCCCAGCCCCAGCGTGGTGATGCTTTCGGTGACGGCCGCCGGCATGCCCGTCAGCGCCAGCATGCGGCTGTAAAGCATCGCCGCCATGATGAGGAACAGCACCGACACCGAGACATAGCCGGTCTCGGTGAGCACGCGCCAGAGCTTGCGCCAGCTCAGCCGGCGCCGCGCCAGCGCGATGACGAAGGCGCCGGCGGCGCCGACCGCGCCGGCCTCGGTGGGCGTGAAGAAGCCGCCGTACAGGCCGCCCAGCACGAGCACGATGAGCAGCAAGATGGGCGCGAACTTGCGCGCCGCGCTGCCCAGGGTTTCGGTCGAGGGCACGTCGATCAGCGCCGCCGGGCTGCCGATCAGCGACGGCCGCAGCCAGGCGGTGCCGACGATCAGCACGCCGAAGGCGCAGGCCAGGATCAGCCCGGGCACGATGCCGGCGATGAACATGCGCCCGATCGACTCTTCGGCGAGCACACCGTAGATGATCATCAGCAAGCTGGGCGGGATCAGCATGCCCAGCACCGACGAGCCCGCCACCACGCCAACGGCAAAACGCGGCCGGTAACCCAGGCGGATCATCTCCGGCACCGCCACCTTGGTGAACACCGAGGCCGACGCGATCGAGATGCCGGTGATGGCGGCAAACACCGCGTTGGCGCCCACCGTGGCCAGACCGAGGCCGCCGCGGATGCGCCGCGTCAACCACTGGAAGACGTCGAAGGTGTCGCGGCCGACGCCCGACACGCTGACCAGCATGCCCATCAGCACGAACAGCGGCACGACGCCGAACAGGTAGTCGCGGATGGCGTCGTTGGCGGCGGCGGCGACGAAGCGGGCGCCGATCTCGGGCGACTTGAGCAGACCGACGCCGACGAAGGCGGTGCTGATCAGCGCCACCCCGATGTGCATGCCAAAGTAGATCGCGGCCAGCATCAGCACCAGGGCGCCGATGCCAATCCCCAGGTCACTCACGCGCAGCACCCCGCGCGTCCTGCCAGGCCAGCAACAAGTATTGCGCCGCCGCCAGCGCGCTGCCCAGCAGCACGACGGCGCGCATCGGCCAGGTCGGGAAGCTGAACACGCCCTCGACGCCGAGGAACTCCGAATTGGCCCAGGCCTTCACCAGCAAGGGCCAGGTGGCGTAGCCGATGACGCTGCAGGCGAAGACGCCAACCAGCGAGAAAGCCGCGCGCAGCCGCCGGCCGGCACGCGGGCGGCGCTGCACAAAGGGGTCGATGAAAAGGTCGGCGCGCGACATCCGGCCATGGCGCACGCTGGCTGGCAACTGCAGGAAGACGATGACGACGATCGAGGTCGCCACCAGTTCGGCGACGCCGTCGAGCGGCGCGTTCACAAGGTTGCGCAGCAACACGTCGGCGCACATCAGCAGCATCACCGCGCCGATGACCAGCGAGCCAACGGCGTTGAGGGCGTCGATCAGCGCGCCCAGCGGGCCGCCGGCGCCGGCCGGCGCCGCAGGTGCGTCGAGGTCGGTGTCGGGGGACATCGAGGCGGCCGCCTGGGGGCGCCGCTCAGAGCTCCTTGTCCCAGTCGCGCGCCGGCTTGACGCCGCGCTTGCGCAGCGCGTCCATGTAGGTCTTGACGATGTCTTTGGCCGGGCCGCGCGCGGCGTTGGCCTTGACCCAGTCGGCCGCCAGGTTGGGCATGGTCCTGACCCACTTCTCGCGTTCGCCGCCACTCATCGCGGTGACGCGCACCGGCACGGCCTGGTTGGCGCCGACTTCGGCCATCGTCTTCAGCGCGCCTTCGTAGCGCTTCATCAAGGTGTCGCCCAATGCCTTCGAGTATTCCTTGCCGACGTCGCGCAGGATCTTCTGCACCTCGGGCGGCATTTTCTCGAAGCTGTCCTTGTTCATCGCCATGCCGCCGATGTAAAGGGCGCCGATGTTGACCGTGGTGATGTAGGGCGCGACCTCGTAGATCTTGTTGGGCAGGATGCCGGTGGCGATCGAGATCGTGCCTTCGGACACGCCAGTCTGGATGTCGGTGTAGTAACTCGTCAGCGAGCCGTCCACCGGCACCGCGCCCGAACCTTTGAGCCATTGGCCGATCGAGCCCGGCGCGCTGATCTTGCGGCCCTTCAGGTCGGCGTAGGTGGCCAGCGGCACCTTGCTGAACAGGTGGTAGGTGTCGACCCCGGTGGCGCCCAGGAACACCATGTTGTTGCGCTCCCATTCGCGCTTGAGCGCCGGCACGTTGTCGTTCATCTCGTTGGCGATGTCGAGAATGATGCGCACGTCGTCGGTGGTGAACGGCGTCACGGTGCCGAACTGGCTCAGCGGCATCTTGGCCGCCTCCAGGTTGTGGAACACCCAGCCGATGTCGGTCACGCCTTGCTCGACGCTGGACAGCGTCGCGTTGGCCTTGTAGAGCTGGCCGCCATAGGCCTCGCGCCATTCGATCTTGTAGCCCTTGTTCAGCGCCGCCACGCGCTGGTTGACTTCAGGCACGAACAGCGTGCTCATCAGTCCGACCCAGGGCAGCGCCACCGGGTGGCTGGACGCGATGGTCAGCTTGAAGGTCTGCTGGGCGGCAGCCGGCAAGGCCAGCGCCAGCGCGGCGCTGGCGGCGCCGGCCAGCAAGGCGCGGCGCAGGGTCAGTTTCTTTTTCATGCTGTTGTCTCCTCGGAAAGGGGCGGATCGCATCAGCCGCGGCTGAGCACGAAGTCGAAGTCGAGCGTGTGGAAGGGCACGGGACTCACGCTGCCATCGGGTGCCGGGCCGGGCTCGTGGCGGACCCAGTCCTGGATCAGCGACTGGCGCACGCCGAAGACGGCGTCGGAGTCGAGGTATTTGTCGCCGTTGCGGAACACATGCGTGATCAAGCTGTCATGGCCGTTGGCCTTGATCATGAAATGAAGGTGGGCCGGCCGCCACGGGTGGCGGCCCAGTGCCTCGAGCATGCGGCCGACCGGGCCGTCGTGCGGGATCGGGTAGGACTCGGCGACGATGCTCTTGAAGTGAAAGCGGCCGTCGGCGTCGCTGCGCAGCACGCCGCGGGCGCGCGGCGCGGCCAGGTCGGTGTATTGCATGTCGTAGCGGCCGTCGGCGTCGGCTTGCCAGACGTTGATCTCGGCGCCGGCCACGGGCGCGCCGGCGCCGTCGCGCACGCTGCCGCGCACGTAACAGGGCTCGCCCGTGGCGCCCTGGCCGACGTCGCCGCCGGGATCGATCTGCGGCGCGCTTTCGCTGAAGAAGGGGCCGAACACCGTCGCCTCGGTGAAGCCGGGCGGCTTGCGGTGGTTCTGCGCCGTCACCAGCATCGACAAGCCCAGCGTGTCGGACAGCAAGATGAACTCCTGGCGCTTGTCGTCGGTGATGTGGCCCACTTCGGTGAGAAAGCCGATGCCGGCGAACCACTCGGCCTCGGTGAGCCGGGTTTCGCGGGCGAAGGCGTGCAGATGCTGGACCAGGCTGGTCATCAGGTCGCGCAGGCGGGCATCGGCCGCGCCTGCATGGCGCGCGATCACCGCGCCGGTGATGGTGTCTTCGGTCACATTGCGCATCGGCTCGCTCCTCGGTGCGGGAACGGGTTGTTCCGTTTGCCGTTGCCGGGGTGCGAATCTAGACTCGCTTGCGTTGCTGCGATAGCGGCGCACGGCAAAGCACTTTTCCTGCTGCCGGAAAACTACGGGTCTTCATGGATCGCTGGACCGAGATCGAACTCTTTGTGCAGGTGGCCGAACAAGGCAGCCTGTCGCGCGCCGCCGAGGCGCTGGGCTTGTCGAACGCTGCCGCCAGCCGCCATCTGGCGGCGCTGGAGCAGCGGCTGGCGGCGCGCCTGGTGCAGCGCAACACGCGGCGCCTGTTCCTCACCGAAGTCGGCGAGGCCTACCTGCGCCGCTGCAAGCCGCTGCTGGCCGAGATGCGCGAGGCCGACGCCGCCGTCAACGCCGCCGTCGTCCAGCCCACCGGGGTGTTGCGCGTCACCGGCTCGCTGTCGTTCTGCATGATCCACATCGCGCCGCTGCTGCCCGAGTTCAGCGCCCGCTACCCGCAGCTGCGGGTCGAGATCGTGGTCGCCAACCGCTATCAGGACTTGATCGAAAACGGCATCGACGTCGCCATCCGCACCCGCGAGGTCGAGGCCGACTCCAACATCACGGTGCGCCGGCTCGCCGAGACGCGGCGCATCCTGGCGGCGTCACCGCAATACCTGCAGCGCCAGGGCACGCCGCAGTCGCTGGAGGAACTGCAAGCCCACAAGCTGCTGGTCTACACCTACGCCAACCACCCCGATCAACTGCGCTTCACGCGCCAGGGCCAGACCCAGGTGCTGCGCGTCAAGGGCTTGCTCGAGGCCAACGACGGCCAGGTGCTGCGGGCAGCGGCGCTCGGCCACCTGGGCATCCTGGTGCAGCCGCGCTACATCGTCCACGACGACATCGTCGCCGGCCGCCTGGTGCCCGTGCTGGCCGACTGGGACCTGCCGCGGCTGACCATCAACCTGGCCTATCAGAGCCGCCAGCACCTGCCGGCCAAGGTGCGCTGCTTCATCGACTTCATCGTCGAGCACTTTCGCAAGATGGACTACGAGCGCAAGTGGACGAGTTGAGGCGGCCGCTCAGCGCAGCAGCGCGGTGGCGTTGATGCGCGACTCGATGTCGGCCAGCACCTGCTGGTAAGCCGGTGCGCCGACGCCGCCGAAGCGGCGCTTGAATTCGGCCGCGGGCAGGAATTCGGGCAGGTCGGCCACATCGGGCATGAAGTCGGCCTCGGGCCGCTGGCCGGCCAGGGCTGCTTGCAGCGCCGCCGGCGCGCTCACCGCGCGCTCGCCAAAACGTGTGCCGGCGCGGTTGGCCGCCATGTCGTTGAAGCTGAAGCCGCTGCCGTGGCGGGCGTCGGTCACTTCCTTGTACAAGCCGACGGCGTTGGCCAGCGGGCTGCTGCCCTCGGCGGCGAGCAGCGCCGAAACCAGGAAGTGCTGCGGAAAGTCGGGGCGCTGGCGCAAGGTGACGTGGAGCCAGCGCGGCTGCGGCCAGTGGCGCGCCGCTGGCATCACCGACGCCAGCCGGCGGCCGGTGACGTGAAAGGCGAGCACGACGATGGCGGCGCGGTTCTCGTCGGCGGCGTCGGCGCCGGCGCTGCTGCGCTGATGGGCAAGCTCGAACAGCGGCGTCAGCAGCTGCGCCAGCGACACCGGCTGCGCCGGGTCCAGGCCGGCGGCCAGCGTGCTCAGGCGTTCGGTGTAGGCGCGCAGCCGCTCCTGTTCGGGCGCCGGCACCAGCACCGCGAGCACGCGCTGCGATGTGTCGACCTGCCAGGCATAGGTCAGCGTCGCCACGCCTTGGGCCAGGCTGACATGCTGGACGACGTCGCGCGCCAGTTCGGCGTCGGCGACCAGCCCGGCACGCGCCACCAGGCGGGTCAGCGCGAATTCGGCCAGCCAGGCCGGCAGCGGCAAGCGGCCGACGCTCAGGCGTTCGATCGCCGGCAGGTCGGCGGTTTCGCGCAGCCGCAATTCCAGGTTCAACCAGCCACCCCAGGGGTTGGCGGGCAAGGCCAGACTGGCCTGCACCTGGGCCCGGTAAGGCTGCAGCAGCACGCGCACCGCCGGCCCGCCGAGCCAGCGCCGGGCGCCGTGGTTGAGCAGCAGATCGAGGTCGTGCTGGCTGGCGACGACGCTGCGCCTCAAGCCCGGCCGCGACCGGCGCGGGTCGTGGCTGCGCACCAGCTGCAGCGCGCGCTCGACGTCGGTCCAGACGATGTCGCCGCGCTGCGCCACCAGTGGCTGGCGCTGGACCGCCAGCCCGGCCGCCAGCAAGGCCAGCGCCAGCAGGCCGGCAGCGGCGATCAGCAGTCGCTTGACAAAGGTTCGCATGCAGCGAGTCTGCCACCGGGGCGCGGCCGGGGGCTGGGCGATAATCGGCCGACCCTTGCGAAGGAGACCTTCTTGGACCCGAGTCACCCGGCGTGACCGTTCGCTGCGGCCGTCGGGGCCGATGCGCGCGGTGCACCGACCGCCATCTCCCCGACGATTCTTGAAGCGGCGCGCCGCCGGAGTCAAAACGCATGCTGAACGTCTTTACGCTGGTCAACGGCCGGCTATCCCAGGAAGAGATCGAGAGCCTCGACGCACTGGCCGACGTGCAGCCGGTGTGGGTCGACCTCGAAGCGCCGACGGCGGCCGAGAAAGCGTGGATAGACCAGCGCTTCGGCCTTGCGCTGCCGGCCAACATCGTCGACGACGACCTCGAGGAGTCGGCGCGCTTCTACGAAGAAGACAACGGCGAGTTGCACATGCGCTCGGACTTCCTGATCGAGGGCGACGACAGCCCCGACGGCCGGCCGGCGCGCAACGTGCGTGTGGCCTTCATCCTCAAGGGCGGTGTGCTGTTCTCGGTGCATGGCGAGGACTTGCCGGTGTTCCGGCTGCTGCGCCTGCGCGCGCGCCGGGTGCCGGCGCTGATCGAAGACGACAAGGACGTGCTGCTCAAGCTCTACGACGCCGACGCCGAATACTCGGCCGACGTGCTCGAAGGCATTTACGACGCGCTCGAGCGCGTCAGCGCGCGCGTGCTGTAGAAGGAAATCGACGACGTCGCCGCCGGCGAGGCGCTGGCGGCGATCGCCAAAGAGGAAGACCTGAACGGACGCATCCGCCGCAACGTCATGGACACCCGGCGCGCGCTCAGCTTTCTGATGCGCAGCCGCATGCTCGGCGCCGAGCAGTTCGAGGAAGCGCGGCAAATCCTGCGCGACATCGACTCGCTGGACTCGCACACCGCCTTCCTGTTCGACAAGATCAACTTCCTGATGGCCGCCACCGTCGGCTTCATCAACATCAACCAGAACAAGGTGATCAAGATCTTCTCGGTGGTCGGCGTGGCGATGCTGCCGCCGACGCTGATTGCCAGCATCTACGGCATGAACTTCAAGTACATGCCCGAACTCGACTGGGCCGCCGGCTACCCGTTCGCGCTCGGCTTGATGGCGGCCTCGGTCGCCGCGCCTTTTCTCTACTTCCGCCGCAAGGGCTGGCTGCGTTAACGTTGGTTTCTGCGCGCTTTTCGCTCGGCTGACGGATGGCTGGATGGGCCGCGGTGGGTTAGTCTTCGCCTCGCGCAGCGTGGGCTGCGCTGGGTGCATCGGCGCAGCAAGCATGAACAACACCACTGTCCTCGCCAGCCTGGCCCGGTGCAAGCACGCGGCTGCGGTGCTGGTGCTGCTGTGCAGCGGCGCTGTGCAGGCTCAGTTCGCCATGGTGCCGGCGCCGGCCTTGCCGGGCCCGCCGCGCGAATCGGCGGCGACCAGCGAGAAGGAATACAAGCTCGACGCCGCGCGCCACATCTATGCGGCCTACCCGGCGCGCATCTTCCGCGGCCGGCTGCCGCCGCTGATGTATTCGGTGATGATCGTCGAGACCCATATCGACGCCACCGGCCAGGTGCTGGACGTGGCCGTCGTGCGCAAGCCCGCCGCCGCCGAGGTTGCGCCCTGGGTGCTGGCGATGATCCGCCGCGCCGCGCCCTTCCCGGCACCGGTCAAGGTTGACGAAGCCCCGGTCAAATACACCGAGATCTGGCTGGTCGACAAGTCGGGCCAGTTTCAGGTCGACACCCTCACCGAAGGGCAGCGCTGAATTCAGCGCGCGGCGCGCCGTTTCAGCCAGCGCATCAGGCCGCCCAGCAGCGGCAGCTTTTCATACAGCTCCTCGGCCGCATCCCAGTAGTCGCGGTGCAGTGTGATGCGGCCGTCGGCGGCCAGCCGCAGGTAGGAGCCGCCGTGGATGCATTGTGCGTCGCGCTGGAAACGTTTCATGCGGAACAGGAAGTCCCAGCGCAGAAAGACCTGATCACCGTCGACCACGGCGTCCAGGATGCGAAAGCGTGGTTGCTCCAGCGTGGCGAACATGTGCTCGAAGATGCGCTGGATCTTGGCCAGGCCCTGCACCTCGTTGAACGGATCCTTGAAGCTCGCGTCGGCCTGGTAGATGCGGTCCAGCGCGGCCACATCCGCCGGCTTGAGGGTCTCGAAGACCTGCACGATGCGCGCCACGCGCGGGTCGGTGGGCGTTGTCTTCACAGCCCGGTCCCGCGCCGCACGGCGGCAAAGTAGGCGCGGTCGCCGAGCAGACGCAACGCTTTGAGCCACAGCGTGAAACGCTTCGGGAAATGAACCTCGAAGTCGCCGCGGCGCCAGCCCTGCAGCATGGCCGCGGCGGCTTCGTCGGGGGTCATCAGCGCCGGCATCGTGAATTCATTCTGCGCCGTCAGCGGCGTTTCGACGAAGCCGGGGTGGATCACCGACACGCCGATGCCGAGCGGCTGCAGGTCCAGGTACAGCGTCTCGGCCAGGTTCGTCAGCGCGGCCTTGGTCGGGCCATAGGCCAGCGACTGCGGCAGGCCGCGAAAGCCGGCGACGCTGGAGACCAGGCTCAGGTGGCCGGTGCCCTGCTTCAGCAGCACTGGCAGCACCGCGTCGAGCAGGTTCAGCGCGCCGACGTAGTTCACCTGCTGGTGTTGCAGCGCGACCGCGAGGTCGAAGTCGGTGGCGCGCATTGCGCGGTAGGTGCCGGCGCAGAACAGCACCAGGTCCAGCCGGCCGTGCGCGGCCACCAGTTGCGACGCAGCGCTGCGCAGCGCCGCGGCATCGGTGACGTCCAGCGGCAGTGCCAGCGCGTCGGGGTGCTCGTCGCAGAAGCCCTGCAGCGCCGGCGCCGCTCGGGCCGACACGGCGACGACGGCGCCCAGCGTGTGCAGCCGGGCCGCCAGCGCGCGGCCGATGCCGCTGGAGGCGCCGACCAGCCAGACCACCTGACCGGCCCAGTCCGTGAGGCGGGGGTTGAGCGCCATCAGGGTTTGGAGAACGACAAGGTGACCTCGCCCAGGTCAATGCCGAACTTGCTCATGCGGGCCTTGTTCAGCATCACGCGCTCGTCCATCAAATGCATCCAGTCGTCGAACTGGACATGCCAGATGCGGCCATCGACCGGCAGCGCCAGCGTGTAGCGCCAGTTCAAGGCATTGCCGGCGGCGATGCCCTGGGCGACGCCGATCACGTCGTCGGCGCGGCCCTCGTAGCGGCCGCCGCCCAGGTCGGTCAGGCGCCAGACGCGGCGCTCGCTGCGGCCGTCGCTGTAGCTGAAGCGTTCGTCCAAGGTGCCCTTGGCGCCGTCCCAGGTGCCGGTCATCGCCACCGTGAAGCGGCTGACGACGCGGCCCGAGCGGTCGGTGAAGATGCCGTGGGCCGTCAGCGGGCCGTTGAAGTAGGTCTTCAGGTCCAGCACCGGTTTTTCGGCGGCGTAGTCGGCCGGAAGCGGGCTGGCGCAGCCGGCCGCCAGTGCCAGGCTGGCCAGCGCGGCCAAGGTCCAGCGGCGGCGGGTCATCACAGAATTCATGCGGTGTTCTCCTCGGGTCGGCGCAGCCAGAACCACCACAGCAGCGTGGCGGCGAGCAGCTTCAAAGCAATGGGCAGCAGACAGTAGGCGTTGCTCAAGGCCTGCAAGGCCACGGCGTCGCGGCTGCCCGGTGTGTAGCCGGCCCAGGCCAGCAGCGGCAACGCGACGCCGGCGGCCAGCGCCAGGTTGAGCTTGGTGGCGAAGTTCCACCAGCCGAAGTAGGCGCCTTCCAGCCGGCCCCCATGCCCGTTGCGCTGGATCACGCCGGCCAGCAGCGCGCCGGGCAAGGCCAGGTCGGCGCCCAGTGCCACCCCGCTGGCCAGACACACGGCGGTGTAGGCCGCCACATCGCCCGGGCCCAGCGCGGCAGCCCAGACGAAGGCCAGCACCGCCAGCGCCATGCCGGCCAGCCAGGGCGGCGCCAGCCCCCAGCGCGCCACCGCGCGCACCCACAGCGGCATCGCCAGCGCGCCGGCGGCGAAGTAGCTGGCCAGGAACAGCGGCTCGAAGGCGGCGGCGTCCAGGCGGTCGCGGATGAAGAACAGCACCAGCGTTGCCGGCACGGCGCTGGCGATGCCGTTGGCCAGGTAGACCACCAGCAGGCGGCGAAACGCCGGCGAGGCCAGCGGTGCACGCCATGACAGCGGGGCTGCGGCTGGCAGCTGGCGTGCCCGCGGCGCCCGGGTCAGCAAGACCAGGCCGACCGCCAGCGCCAAGGCAAAGACCGTGGTGGCGACGCCCAGGCCGGCCAGCGAGGGCAGCACGCTGGCGACCAGCACGCCCAGCAGCGCCAGGCCTTCGCGCCAGGCGACGATGCGCGAACGCTGCGCGGCGTCGCCGCCCAGGCGTGCGCCCCAGGCCTGGTGCAGCACGCTGAGCACGCTGTAGCTCAGGTAGGTCAGCGCCAGCAGCGCGCCGCACCACCACAGCAGCGCCTGCGGGCCTTGAACGGCGGGAAAGAACAGGCCGCGAAAACCCAGCGCCAGCAGCAACGCCGCCAGCGCGGCCCACTTCAGCACGTAGCGGGTCGAGCGCGCGAAGCCGCGATCAGCCCAGGCGCCGATCCAGGGGTCGGCGACGGCGTCAAGCAGCCGCGCGCCCAGCAGCAAGGCGCCCAGCGTCGCCAGCGGCACGCCGAACTCGGTCGCGTAATGGTTGGGCAGCAGCACGTACAGCGGCAGCGCGACGAAGGCCAGCGGCAGCCCGAGGCCGCCGTAGCGCAACCCGTCCTGCCAACGGCCACGCCAGCCACCGTCCTGGCCGGTGACGGCGCCGAGGTTCGTGCCCCCAGGCTGCGCGTTGGTGACGTGGCCGGCGGCGGCTTGCGGCAGCGGTGTCATGAGCCGGCTTCCGGCCCGAGCAACTGGCGCCGCAGATCGGGCTCGGACGTCTGCGGCGCCAGCCAGATGCCGAAGAACAGCCGGCTCAGATCCGGGTCCTGCCACTCGCCGCGGAGCTGGCCGTTGTGGAAGACGCGCGTCGGCGCGCCGGGCTGGCGCACGCCGGTGAGCCGGTCGCCGGCGCTGACATCGGGAAACAGCCGTGTCAGCTCGGCCTCCCAGGCGGCGGCGCGGCTGTCGTCCAGCGGCGTCTGGCGGCTCATTTCCTGCATCGAGCGGGCGGCGATCTGCCGCCCCTGCAGCGCCCGGGCATAGACCAGTTCCAGCGCCAGCGGGGTCTCGGCCCAATGCGGCGCCAGCCGGTCGGCCGGGCTCCACAAGCGGATGTCGTAGATGTGCAGGCCGAAGAAGCGCAAGCGGCCCTCGCCGCGCAGCCGCGCCTGGGGCAGCAACGAGGCCAGTTCGGGCGGCAGCGCGTTCGACGCCGCGGGCTGCGCGTGGGCGCCTCCAGCGGCCAGGGCCAGGGCAGCGATCAGGCGGCGGCGTGTCAGCGTCATTGCGGGTCTCAAGGCCGGCGCAATGTGAACTGCACGACGCTCGTGTTGTCGGTGGCGAAAGCGGCTTCGCAATAGGCCAGGTAGAAGTCCCAGATGCGCATGAAGCGGGTGTCGAAGCCGAGCTGGCGCAGCTGGCTGTCGCGGGCCAGAAAGTCGGCTCGCCAGCGCTTCAGCGTCTCGGCGTAGTCGGCGCCGAAGGCCAGCGCGTTGACCACCTCCAGCCCGGCGCGCTGCGCCTCGGTGCGGAAGGCGCTGGCGCTGGGCAGCAGGCCGCCGGGGAAGATGTACTGCTGGATGAAGTCGGTCGAGCGCACATAACGCTCGAACAAGTCGTCGCGGATCGTGATGCTCTGGATGCAGGCCAGTCCGCCGGGCTTGAGCTGGCGGCGCAATGTGGCGAAGAAATCGCCCCAGTATTCGCGGCCAACGGCTTCGAACATCTCGATCGAGACCACGGCGTCGAAGGGGCCGTCGTCGACGTCGCGGTAGTCCTGCAGCCGCAGGTCCGTGCGGGTGTCCAGCTGCTGGCGCTGCAGGCGTTCGCGGGCGAAGGCCAGTTGTTCGTCCGACAGCGTCACGCCGACGACGCTGGCGTCGAACTCGCCGGCCGCACACTCGGCCAGCGCGCCCCAGCCGCAGCCGATCTCGAGCAGGCGCTGGCCCGGCTGCAGCTGGACTTCGCGCAGGGCGCGGCGCACCTTGGCGCGCTGGGCCTCGGCCATGGTGCGCGTGGTGTCGCCCTCGAACAGCGCGCTGGAGTAGTTCATGGTCTCGTCCAGCCACAGCCGGTAGAACGCATTGCCGATGTCGTAGTGGGCGTGGATGTTCTTGCGGCTGCCGCGGCGCGAGTTGCGGTTCAGCAAGTGGCGCGCGCGGTACAGCAGCGAACCCCACCAGCTGCCGAAGATCACGCGCTCCAGCGCATCGCGGTTGGCCAGCAAGAGCTTGAGCAGCGCCACCAGGTCCGGGCTGCTCCAGTGGCCGGCGATGAAGGACTCGGCAAAACCGATGTCCCCACTGCGCAGCGCGGCACTGCACACCGACCAGTCGTGCAGGCGCAGCGCGGCCTGCGGTTCACCGGCCGCGGGCGTGCCGAAGCGGGCCCCGCTGCCGTCGGGGAACTGCAGGTCGAGCACGCCGACCTTCAGCGAGGGCAGCAGGCGCAGCAGCTGGCGGGCGGCGGCGGGCGCGCCGGCGGGCAGCGAGGTCGTGAACGGGGCGGTGCGGGTGTTCATGGGCGGGCTCTCAACGGGAAGTCAGGGAAGACGGGGGCGCCGGCTTGGGGAACGCGGGCACGCGCTTGGCCCACAGGCGCAGCGCCTGCCAATGGATGCGGGCCATCACCGCCAGCGTCAGCAGCGGCATGCGCCAGAAGCTGCGGCGCAGCGCCGCGCCGGTCAGCGGCAGCAGCTGGCCGCTGACGCTGGTCTGCAACAGCGGGCCGTCGGCGTCGTCGTGGTCGATGCGCGCCACCAGGCGGTCCGGCGTGCGCATGAAGCGGAAGCGGTACTGCCCGCCGACCTCGCAGAACGGCGAGACATGGAACACCTTGCGCGCCTGCAACTCCTGGCCCCAGCCCAGCTCGGGGCCGGCCAGCAGATAGCAGTGGCGCTCGTCGAAGGTGTTGTTGACCTCGGCGACGATGGCCGCCAGCGTGCCGTCGGCGCGCTCGCAATACCAGAAGCTGACCGGCTTGAAGACATAACCCAGCAAGCGCGGGTAGGTCTGCAGCCAGATTTCGCCTTCGGCGTCGGCCACACCTTCACGCGCCAGCAGCGCCTCCAGCCAGGCCAGCGCGTCGGGCCCGCCGTCGCCATGGTCGCGGTCATGGAAGCTGACCCAGCCGGCGCGGTTGCGTGGCAAGGCCGCCAGTGGCTGGCGCGCCATCGCGCGCAGCGGCAGCAGCACGCACCAGTTGGCGTACTGGAAGGCATTCGCTGCCGGGCGCAGCCGACGGTGGCGCACCACGCCGCGCAGGATGAAGGCCTGCGGCGCTTTCATGCCGCGCGCGCCTGGCCGAGGCCCCAACGGTTCTTCAGGTCGACGGCCACCGCCAGGCCCGAGCCCAGGCCGTCTTCGTGGAAACCGTAGCGCGTCCAGGCACCGCAGAACCAGACATGCGAGCGGCCCTGGATCTGCGGCAGCTGGCGCTGCGCCATCACAGCGCGCTGGTCGAATACCGGGTGGCTGTAGTCGTACTCGGCGATCACATGGGCCCGGTCGATGGGCCGCGCCGGGTTCAACGACACGATCACCGGGCGCAGCCAGGGCAGCGGCTGCAGGCGGTTGATCCAGTAGTGCAGGCAGACGGCGGCCTGCTCTTGCGTGGCGCCGGCGCGCTCGTAGTTCCAGGCCGCCCAGGCGCGTTGGCGCGTCGGCAACACTGAGACGTCGGTGTGCAGCACGGCGCGATTGGGCTGGTAACGCACGGCGCCGAGCACAGCACGTTCACCCGAGCTGGCGTCACCCAGCAGCGCCAGGCTCTGGTCCGCATGGCAGGCGAGCACGACCTCGTCGAAATGTTCTTCGCCGGTGTCGGTGCTCACCAGGACGCCGGCGCCGCCATGGCCCGGCGGCAGCCGGCGCACCGCACGCACCGGGGTCGCGAGCCGGGCGTCGTCCAGGCCGGCAATGATCTTGGCGACGTACTCGCGCGAGCCACCGCGCACGGTATGCCACTGCGGCCGGTCGGCGACCTGCAGCAGGCCGTGGTTGTGGCAGAAGCGGATCATCGTGCCGACCGGAAAGCGCAGCATCTGCTCGGTGGGGCAGGACCAGATGCAGCCGAGCATCGGCAGCAGATAGCCGTCGCGGAAGCCGGCGCCGAAGCGGTGCTGGTCGAGGAAGTCGCCTATGGGCTGTGCCAGCGCGCTGTCGGCGCCCTGGGTGGCCAGCCGGGTGGCCAGGCGGTTGAAGCGCAGGATCTGCGCCAGCATGTGCCAGAAGCGCGGGCGCAGCAGGTTGCGCCGCTGGGCAAAGACGCCGTTCAGGTCGCTGCCGCTCCACTCCAGGCCTTGTGCCGGGTGCTGCACCGAAAACGACATCTCCGACGGCGCCGTGGCCACGCCCAGCGTGTCGAAGAGCTGGCGCAGCTGTGGGTAGGTGCGGTGGTTGAAGACCAGAAAGCCGGTGTCCACGCCGTGCGTGATGCCGTCCAGCGTCACATCGACGGTGTGGGCATGGCCGCCGAAGTGGCGGCCGGCCTCGAACAGCGTCACCTGGGCGGCGCCGCGCAGGCGGTGCGCGGCGGCGAGCCCGGCGATGCCGGACCCGACGACGGCGACCCGGCGCATGCTCAGAGCACCGGGCCGCAGCGCAGACAAGATGCCACGCAGCGCCCGGGACCGAAACTGAGGAGGGAGGAGGAGAAAACTCGACCCGGGGGGGCTGCCCGACGGGCGGGCTGGCTGCGCGGCAAGAAACCGATCGACCTGGCAGATTGGCGCGGCGGAGTGGCTGTCCGCGCCAGCACCAGGTTCGCTGTGTGACACCGCAGGCGCGCTGAAGTTCCGTCGTCGGTGGGGCGACTGGTGGCGCGGGCGAAGTCGCTGCTGGCAGGGAGATTGATCATGGATTCCGCTTGTTTGTCCTAGACAAAACGACTTGAATGTCGCGAAGGATAGCGTATTCTTGCTATCCCGATGTTTTGTAGTGGACAAACGATGAAGATCCGATCCGACGAGTCGCCGCAGCACACGATTGCCGCCGTCGCCAGAGACACCGGCGTCAACAAGGACACGCTGCGCGCCTGGGAGCGTCGTTATGGCTATCCGGTGCCGTCCCGCGACGCCAACGGCGAGCGGGTTTATTCGGCGGCCGAGGTCCAGCGCCTGCAACTCGTCAAGCGTTTGATGGACAACGGCCACCGGCCGGGCCGGCTGCTGGCGCTGACGCCGCCGGCCTTGCAGGCTCTGGCCGAGCAGGCCGCACCGCCGAGTCCGCGCGGCGCCGGGGTGGCGCCGGATGGCGAAGCGGTGCAAGACTGCCTGCGGCTGGTTCAGGCCCTGGACGTCGGAGCGCTGCGTCAGCGCCTGGCGCGTGAGGCCGCGGCGCGGGGGCTGGCGCAGTTCGTCACCGCGCTCGTCGTGCCTTTGAACCAGGCTGTCGGCGACGCCTGGTTGCGCGGGGAACTCCCGGTCTACCAGGAGCACTTGTATACGCAGGCTTTGTTGTCCGTGCTCTACCAGGCCCTGGCTGGCCTGGCGCCGGCGCCGGCCTCGGCGCGGCCGCGCGTGCTGCTGGCGACCCTGCCCGGCGAGCCCCATGGCCTGGGCCTGCTGATGGCCGAGCTGATGTTCGCACTGGAAGGCGCGCGCTGCCTGTCATTGGGCGTGCAGACGCCGCTGGACGAACTGGTCCGCGCGGCGCAAGCTTTCGACGCCGACATCGTCGCGCTCAGCTTCAGCGGCTGCACCAGCCCACATCAGACGGTGGACAACCTGCGCGAGTTGCGCGCCGCACTGCCGCCATCGCGGGCGCTGTGGGCCGGTGGTCGCGAACCGGTGCTGCAGCGTCGACCGCTGCCGCAGGTGACCGTGGTCGACCGCTTGGAAGGCTTGACCCTCGCGCTGCAGGCCTGGCGCAACGTGGCTCCCTAGAATGGGCGCAGAAACTGAAGGACGGTCATGCTCTACCCTGAACTTTTCAAGCAACTCGAAGCCGTGCGCTGGAACATGGACACCGACATTCCCTGGGACCGCTTCGATGCCTCCAAGCTCGACGACGCCCAGGCGCAGACGGTGAAGATGAACGCCATCACCGAGTGGGCGGCGTTGCCGGCGACCGAGATGTTCCTGCGCGACAACCGCGACGACAGCGACTTCTCGGCCTTCATGAGCGTCTGGTTCTTCGAGGAGCAGAAACACTCGCTGGTGCTGATGGAGTACCTGCGCCGATTCCGCCCCGACCTGGCGCCCACCGAAGCAGAACTGCACGCGGTGCGCTTCGAATTCGACCCGGCGCCGGCGCTGGAAACGCTGATGCTGCATTTCTGCGGCGAGATCCGCCTCAACCACTGGTACCGGCGCGCTGCCGAATGGCACACCGAACCGGTGATCAAGGCGATCTACGAAACCCTGGCGCGCGACGAAGCCCGCCATGGCGGCGCCTACCTGCGTTACATGAAGCGCGCGCTGGTCAAGTCCGGCGACGAGGCGCGTGCCGCTTTCGCCAAGGTGGGTGTGCTGATGGCGAGCGCGCGGCGCACCGCGCAAGCGCTGCACCCGACCAACCTGCACGTCAACGCCAGCCTGTTCCCGCGCGACACCATCCAGAGCCGGTTGCCCGACCCGGCCTGGCTCGAACAATGGCTGGACACGCAGATCCAGTTCGACAGCGTGTGGGAGAACAAGGTCGTCGAGCGCATCCTGCACAACATGAGCTTGCTGATGGAGCGCAGCTTCACCAGCGTGCAGGAACTGAACCGCTACCGCAAGGAAGTGACGGCGGCGCTGGCCTTGGCCGGCGCGCGCCCGCAGCCGACCTGAGGGATCAGCCCGCGGCTTTGGCGGCGCGGGCGGCCGCCATTGCGGCTTCCTCGACCTTGCGCTCGGCCACCACCTGGCGTGCGCTGGCGTGCTGCTCACTGACGACGCGGACGTAGGCCTTCCAGTCGACGCCCGCGGCGGCCAGCAGGTCTTCGCCGTAGACGATCTTGGTCGCCATCGCCACCAGCGGCAGGCTGACGAAGGCCGAGCAGTCGGCCTGCGTGAAACTGGCGCCGGCCACGTAAGGCGCGAAGCGCGCCAGGCGCTTGAAACCGGCGATGTGCTTTTCCAGCTTCTTGCGCACGCGCTGCTGGGTGTCTTCGCTGACCGTGCCGCCGAAGAAGGCTTGCGGATAGAGCTCGCGCGCCACCAGTTCCAGGTGAAGGTCGATGAACAGGCCGAGCTCGCGCACCTTGGCGGCGGCAAAGGGGTCGGCCGGCAACAGCGGCACGGGCGGATAGGCGGCGTCCAGGTAGTCGAGGATGACCTGGCTCTCGCACAGGTTGCCGGCGTCGGTGCGGATGTAGGGGATCTTGCCCAGCGGCGTGGCGCCGAGCACGGCCTCGTCCTTCGAACCCGTCAGCACACGCTCTTCGGTGAAGGGGATGCCTTTTTCCAGCAAAGCCAGCTTGACCTTGTTGAAGTAGTTCGAGATCGCAAATCCGCACAAGGTGATCATCGGGGTCTCCGTCGCAAACGATCGCCGAGTCTAAGCGCCCAGCGCAGCGGGTGCAGTCGGTTCACCAGCGCGATGCCGCAGCTCACCGCCAGCAGCGCCAGCAGCAGCCGCGGCGTCACTGGCTCGCCGAGCAAGGCCACGCCGGCGAGCAGGCCGAACACCGGCGTCAGCAAGGTGAAGGCCGAGATCCGCGTTGCCGGGTAGTGGCGCACCAGCCAGAACCACACCAGGTAGCTGGCGAAGGTGACGACGACGGTCTGGAAGGCCAGCGCACCCAGCGACAGCGCGCCCGGCTGCGCCGGCCAGGTCTCGTCGGCCGCCATTGCGCCCAGGCCGAGGGCGACGCCCGACACCAGCAGCTGGTAGAGCAAGGTCTTCTCCGGCGCCGCCGTGCTCAGCCGGCTGCCGCGCAGCACCAGCGTCGTCAAGCCCCAGAGCAGCGCGCCGGCGATGCCCAGCGCGTCGCCCAGCCATTGCTGCGGGCCGGCGGCCGGCGCGCCGAAGCCTTCCGCAAAAGCCCAGAGCACGCCGCCAAAGGCGGCCAGCAAGCCCACCGACTGCCAGCGGTCCAGGCGTTCGCGCGCCGACAGCAGCGGCATGCCCAGCGCGACGACGAAAGGCGACAGGTAGATGAAGACCACCATGCGCGACGCCGTCGTGAACTGCAGCCCGATGAAGATGCAGGCGAACTCGGCGGCGAACAGCGCGCCGGCGAGCAGCCCGGCACCGGCCGTGCCGTCACGCTGCCACAAGGCCAGGCCGCGCCGCTGCGCCCACAGCATCAGCAGCGCCGCGGCGCCCAGTGAACGCGCCGCCGCCTGCAGCAGCGGCGGGATTTCGGCCAGCGCAACCTTGGTCGCCACCTGGTTCAGCCCCCAGAGCATGGAGCACAGCAGCAGCAGCGCCACCGCGCGGCCGTCGAGCTGGTCTTTGCGGTCGTCCACGCTCAGCGTCTGCGAGGCACGGCCAGCAAAGCGCACAGCGCGCCGGCGATGGCGCCGCTGGCATGGGCGAACGGGGCGATCGCAATGTCCCAGCCCGGCAGGTGGCGCGCGCGCCGAGGGTGCTGGCAC
>JAUYAJ010000198.1 GCA_030693565.1 Rubrivivax sp. | reverse complement strand
CAAGGCGGTGGTGATCGACGAGAACCAGAACATCCTCGGCCGCGGCATCACCAACTCGCGCTCGAACTACGACACGGCGGCGGCCATCGCCAAGCAGGAGGCGCTGGTGAACAGCCGCTTCCACCTGTTCCGCCAGGCGCTGGCGAGCACGCAGGCGCTGAATGGCGAACTCGACACCTTCATCGCCCAGCTCGAACGCGACTTTCGCTCCGAGCAGTACCTGGAGCAACTCGCCGACCTGGAGCAGACCTGCCAGCGCAGCCTGGAAACCGCGAAGTTCGGCGACGCCGCACAAGGCGTGGGTGAAACGCTGACCGAGGTGTTCAGCCGCCTGAGTGCCGAGGCGCCGCTGCTCTTCGCGCCCGGCGCGAACCGCAAGTCGGACTTCTTCCGCGACATTGCCGGCAGCCAGTACCTGGCCACCGGCGAGACGGTGGCGAAAGAGACCGGCACGCGCTACGACCATTTGCTCAACGTCTTCGACCGCTCGATCATCGAGGTCGAGAACCGGGTCTATGGCGACTCGATCAAGCGCCACCTGCTCGCTGCGCTCGAGCGCAGCTTCGTCGCGCTGCCGCAGACCGCGGCCCGGCGCGCGATGGTGGAGGCGCCGATCAAAGGCATCCTGGACACCGAGCTGGAAGAGAGCTATGTCGTGGGCACAGGCTACGGCCGCGCCCGGCTGCCGTTCTCGAAGGAGCATGTGCGCTCGGAGATCCTGTGCCACGGCCTGGGCGCGCATGTGATGTACCCGGGCACGGCCACCGTGCTCGACATCGGCGGCCAGGACACGAAGGCGATCCAGGTCGACCCGACGGGCATCGTCGAGAGCTTCCAGATGAACGACCGCTGCGCCGCCGGTTGTGGGCGCTACCTGGGCTACATCGCCGACGAGATGAACATGGGGCTGCACGAGCTCGGGCCGATGGCGATGAAGTCGACGAAGACGATCCGCATCAACTCGACCTGCACCGTGTTTGCCGGTGCCGAGTTGCGCGACCGGCTGTCGCTGGGCGACAAGCGCGAAGACATCATGGCCGGGCTGCACCGCGCCATCATCCTGCGCGCGATGTCGATCCTGGCGCGCTCGGGCGGCATCCGCGACCAGTTCACCTTCACCGGCGGTGTGGCCAAGAACGAGGCCGCGGTGAAGGCGCTGAAGGAACTCGTGCACGAGAACTACGGCGCGCTCACGCTGAACATCGACCCGGACTCGATCTACACCGGTGCGCTGGGCGGTGCCACCTTCGCCTGGCGCGCGGTGGTCGAAGAAGGCAAGCGCATCGAAAACAGGGGGGCCTGAGCATGACCACGACGATGGGCATTGACGTCGGCTCCGGCGCCGTCAAGAGCGTGCTGTTCCGCGTCGACCACGACGGCCGCACCGAGTGGCTGGCCAAGCGCTGCGATCGCATCCGCCGGCGCGACCCGATGGCGCTGGCGCACGAAGGGCGCGACGCCGTGCTCGCCGACGCCGGTGTCGACGCCGACGAGGTCGACTACATCGCCACCACCGGCGAGGGCGAAGGCGTGGCGTTCGCCACCGGGCATTTCTATTCGATGACCACCCACGCGCGCGGCGGCGTCTACCTGCACCCGACGGCGAACGCCGTCATCGACATCGGCGCGCTCAACGGCCGCGCGATCTATGTCGACGCGCGCGGCAAGGTGCTGGCCTACAAGATGACGAGTCAATGTGCCTCGGGCTCGGGCCAGTTCCTGGAGAACATCGCGCGCTACCTCGGTGTGGCGGTGGAGGAGATCGGCCCGCTGTCGCGCAGTTCGCAAAACCCCGAGAAGTGCAGCTCGATCTGCGCCGTGCTCGCCGAGACCGATGTCATCAACATGGTGTCGCGCGGCATCGCCACGCCTGACGTTCTCAAAGGCATCCACCAGTCGATGGCCTCGCGCATCGTGAAGCTGCTCAAGGTGACCGGCATCAAGCAGGGCACGGCGCTGATCACCGGCGGCCTGGCGCTGGACACCGGCCTGCTGGCGGCGATCCAGGAAGAGATGGTGGCCGAGAAGGTCAACGTGCAGGCCTTGAACCACCCCGATTCGATTTATGCCGGCGCCATCGGCGCGGCCTTGTGGGGTGCGTTCCGCCACCACAGGCTGCATGCGCTGGCCGCCGCCGCCTGACGCGGCGCCACACCCCAGGAGAGACGACATGGCCTTGCTCATCGACGACAACTGCACCGCCTGCGACGCCTGCAAGCCGGTGTGCCCGAACGAGGCGATCGCCATCGGCGACCCGATCTACGTCATCGACGCGCTGCGCTGCACCGAGTGCGTCGGCGCCGAGGACGAACCGCAGTGCAAGCTGGTCTGCCCGGCCGACTGCATCAGCGTCAACCCGGACTTCCAGGAGACGCCCGAGCAGCTGATGGCGAAGTACGAGTCCATGCACGGCTGAAAGCTCGGCGCCTGATCAGCGACCGCGCCGGCTGGCCGCGCGCCGGCCGCGCAGCACGGCGCTCAGCGTCGAGACGATGAAAGCCAGCAGCGCCAGCGCGTTGAGCAGCGCGCCGGCGCGCTGCCAGGCGAAGTGGCCGGCGGCGTCGCCGGCCAGCCGCAGCAGCAGCGACGCGTGCAGCAGCGCCAGCGGGCCGTAGAAGCTCGGGTGGTAGGGCACGGCGACACGCAGCACGGCGG
>JAUYAJ010000194.1 GCA_030693565.1 Rubrivivax sp. | reverse complement strand
CGCGCTGCCAGATCGGCCGGCGGCGGTCCGCCGGCGCCGGCCATGCCGGCCATCGGCCCCGGGCCGCCCGGGCCACGGCCCATCATGCCCGGGCCCATGCCGCCCATCGCCGCCATGCCGCCCTCCATCAGCTTCCAATGCTCGGCCATCAAGGCGTTGCGCTCTTCGGGCGTGCGCGCACGCTGCAGCTTGTCGCGCAGTTCGTGCATGGCCGTCATCTGGGAGTCCATGCGCGCCATGTGATCGCCAGCTCCCGCATGCGATGCAGGGCCGCCAGCGCCAGCGCCGTGAGCGTGGCCTGGACCGGGGAACTGGGCGCAAGCCGTCAGCGAGGCGACGAGCACGGCAGTGGTCGTGAGGGTGATGGAACGCTGTAGCTTCATGTCGAACTCCTTCGTGTCATCGATGGACCGCTGGACCGCGCGCGCTGCGATGCACTGTCGGTGCATCCGGGAATCAAGGCCCCGCCTTCACCCTTCACTGTAGGGACGCACCCCCACCGTGGGTTGACCGGCATCAATGCCGCCGAACCGGCCTGCGCCGCAACGAAGACCTGCAGGGCGCATTGGCGGAGCCGTTGTTTCGGCACCTGTCATGACCGCTGCCGAGCAACCCGCGAACATGGCCAGCCGCCCTGCGTGCGCGCTGTTGCGTTGACATGCATCAAGCGCCTTGTTCGCCAGCACCCCTATGTTCGGGCTGGCCCTCAAGCCCACTGGAAGGGAAGCGAGACATGGATTTGCTCGATTTCGTGCGCGGCCCTGGGCTGACGTTCGCGTTGATCGTTTTCGTCCTCGGCACCGGTTGGCGGCTGCTGCACCTGCTGCGCCGGCCCCGCAAGCCCGACCTGTCGCCAGCGCGCGAAGGTGCGCCGGGCCCCGGGGAGGGCGCGCTGCGCAACATCCCGCGCGGTCTGTGGCCACGCCAGGCCTTCGGCCCCGTCGCGCAGTTCGCCGCGGTCAACGCCTATGTCTTCCACGTCGGCCTGGCGCTGGTGTTCTTTGGCTACGCACCGCACATCGCGTTCATCCATCGTGTCACCGGCTTGTCCTGGCCGGCACTGCCCGACGCGGTGATGGTCGTGGCCGCCGGCGCCACCATCCTGTCGTTGTTGCTGGCGCTGATGGCGCGGCTGAGCAACCCGGTGCGCCAGAAGATCTCCAACGCCGACGACCTGATCACCTGGACCATCACCTTCCTGCCCCTGGTGACCGGCATGGCGATACTCATCGAGCCGTCGAGCACCATCCTGGCGCGCGACCATGCGATCTACCGCGGCCCGCTGGCCGTGCACCTGCTGTCGCTGGAGCTGCTGCTGGTGTGGTTTCCGTTCGGCAAGCTGATGCACGCGTTCCTGTTCGCCTTTTCGCGCGGCGCCACCGGCATGCGCTTGAGCCATCGCGGGGTGCGGCCATGAGTACAGCGACCACCCCCCTGCCGGCCTTCGATAAACAAGGCGACCAGAGCGACCCGGCACGGGTCGACGCCGCCATCGGCAGCTTCGTGCGCGAGTTCGGCCGCACGACCGCATTGCACCTGGAGGCCTGCGTGCGCTGCGGCCTGTGCGCCCAGGCCTGCCACTTCTACGTCACCACCGGCGACCCCAAGTACACACCGGTGCTCAAGCTCGATCCTTTGCGCCGCGCCTACCTGCGCGAGGCCGGACCGTTCGCGCCCGTGGTGCGCGCGCTCGGCCTGGTGAAGAAGCCGGGCATCGAAGACCTGCAGCAATGGCAGGAACTGATCTACGACTCCTGCACGATGTGCGGGCGCTGCACGCTGGCCTGCCCGATGGGCATCGACATCGCCGAGCTGGTGAAGGAGGCGCGCCACGGCATGTTCAAAGCCGGGCTGATCCCCGATCGGCTGGCCTTGATGGACCGCACTGCGCAGCAATGGGGCAGCACCGCAACACCGGGTGAAGACCTGCCCGACATCCTGGCCGAGGTGAGTGCAGAGCATGGCGTGCCGATCCCGTGCGACCTGGAGCGCGCCGACATCCTGGTCACGGCGGCGCCGGCCGAGCTGGGCGAACACACGAAGTCGCTCGCCGACGCGGCGAAGATCCTCAACCGCATCGGCGTCACGTGGACGATGCACCAGGCCGGCTTCGACGCCTCCAACATCGGCTTCAACAACGGTGACCTGGCGCTGCAGGAGCGGCTGACGCGGGCCTTGATCGACACCGCCATCAAGATCGGCGCCAAGACGGTGCTGCTGCCCGAATGCGGCCATGCCTACGGGGCGGCGCGCTGGGAGGCTGCCCAGTGGTATGGCGAGGCGTTGCCGGTGCGCATCATCCACATGACCGAGTTCCTGGACGAGTTGCTGGCCGACGGCCGCATCCGCGTCAACCCGGTCGGCAGCACGGCGACTTTCCACGACCCCTGCCAGATCGTGCGCCGCGGCGGGCTCGAAGCAGCAGCGCGCCGGGTGCTGAAGGCGCTGGGCATGGAGCTGATCGAAATGAAGGATCACGGCCTGACCGGCTACTGCTGCGGCGGTGGCGGTGGCGTGGTGTCGAACCTGCGCGCCGCACCGCTGCGCCACAAGGTGTTCGAGATGAAAAAGGCGCAGGTCGAAGCGACCGGCGCCCAGCGCCTCGTCACCAGCTGCGGGCAGTGCCGCATCACGCTGGAGATGGGCGCCAAGAATGCCCATTGGGACAAGTCGACCGAGAGCCTGCTCGAGCTCGTCGCCGACAACCTGGCTGATTGAGCCATCGTCATGGCGCCGGGCAGGCCCGCCCACGACACCGGCGCGCCGGCACGCGCAGCGCAGGCCATGACGCGGGTGCTGCGCAGCGAGCAAGACGCCGGGCGCCGGCTGACGCAGGTCCGCGAACAGGCGCAGGCCGCGCTCGACGCTGCGCGCGATGACGGACTGGACATCGTCAACCGGGCGATGGAGCGCATCGCCGCCTGGCGCCAGGCCCATGGCGTGGCGCTGGAGCAGCGGCTGGCGACCTTGCGCAGCCAGGCCGCCGCGTCGGCCCCGGCGCGCGATGCGCTGGACGACGCGGCGATTGCCGCTGCTGTCGAACAGGTCGCGGACCAGCTCAGCGCCGCCGCGCCCGCAGGCCCACGATGACGCGCGCCGACTTTGCCTATGCACAGGCACGCTTGCAGGCGCGCCATGGCCGGCTGCCACCGACGCCGCTGTGGCAGGCGCTCGAAGCCAGCCGCACCGCGGCACATTACCTGGCGCTGGCCAGCTCGGGGCCGCTGGCGCCCTGGGTCGAAGGGCTGGCCGACGCGGCCGCCCATGATGTGCACGGCATCGAACATCACTTGCGCCAGCGCTGGCGCGCCTATGTCGATGAGGTCGCGCGCTGGCTGCCCGCACGCTGGCAGCCGGCGACGCGACTGTTCGGCGATCTGGTCGAATTGCCGCTCAAGGCCACGCCACAGCCCGGCGGTTCGGCACCAGTCCCACCCGATGCCGCGGCGCGCTGGCTCGACGGCTGGCAGCGACTGCTGCCGCCCGCGGCAGGCGACGCCGCCCTGCTGCGCCGACCCGCCGAGTTGCTGCTGCCGCGCTTGCGCGGTGCCAGCAGTGGCCGCGCGGCGCAGTCCGAGCCGGCGCAGCACGCCTTGCTGCGGCTGTTTCGCCGCCACGGCTTGTCGGCGCTGGCCGTGTTCGCCCACCTGGCGCTGGTGGCGCTGATGGTCGAGCGTCTGCGCGGCGGCTGGGTCGTGCGCGTGCTGCTCGAGCCCCGGCCCGAGCCGCAGCCATCGTGATGCTGCGCCCGCAGCCTTGCCAGTGGTTCGAGCTGCTGGCTTCGCGCGACGATCTGGCGGCGGTGCTGGAGGCATTGGCCGACACCGGCGCGGTCGAACTGCAGGGCCAGGCGCAGCAGGCGGCGGCGCTGCGCTTCGAGGGCGACGCACGCGCACCGGTGCACGGGCTCGAAGCCGGCCTGGCGCAGTACCACGAACTGGCCAAGCGCTTCCACGCCCATTGGCCAGTCCAGCCACCGGCCAGCGTATCGCGCATCAGCGATCCAGCGGCCACGCTGGCCGCCAGGCTGGCACAGCTGCAGGCCTGGATCCACCAGGCCGAGCCCGCAATCATCGAACTCGAGCGCATCGACACACAATGGCGCGCGCTCGCCGACCTGCGCCGCCTGCTCGCTGCAGGCGCCGGCTTGTTGCCAGAACCGGGGCTGCTGGCTGCGGCCGGCAGCTTCCTGGTCGAAGCCCGGGTCTATGCCGTCGCGGGGCACAGTGCGCCCAGTGAGCTGCCCGCTGGCTTGCTGCAACTGACGCTGGCCGCGGGCGCCGATGACGCAGGCCAAGGCGGCGCCGAAGCATTCGTCGTGCTGGTCGGCTCGCGCGAGCTCATGGCGGGCGTCGACGCGCCGCTGGCAGCGCACAAAGCGCGGCGCATCGCCTGGCCGGCCGACCTGCAGGGCAGCGTGGCGCAGGCCAGCCTGGAGGTCCGGACGCGGCAGGCCGCGCTGGCGCAG
>JAUYAJ010000192.1 GCA_030693565.1 Rubrivivax sp. | reverse complement strand
GCGCGGGCGTCGCCTTCTGCTGCCCACACTCCTAGCCCCCCAGCGCCTGCTGGCGCTTCAGCTGCTCTCTCTTCAGGCCGAGGTACTCGTCGCGTTCGAGTTCGCGCAACTGCAGCGGGTAGCGCTCGACCCCGGTGTGCCAGTCGGCCAGGCGCTTTTCGAAGCGCTGCGCCGGCGGCAGCGACAGCGCGCCGAGGTAGGCCTCGATCGCCAGGTAGTAGCGCATCGTGTTGCGTTCGACGACGCCGCGTGTGCTGGCGATGTACTGCGGTTGGCCGTCAGCCTGGCGCCCGACGACGCTGAAGCCGACCTTGTCGCGCCCGATCGTCGCCAGGTAGCCCTGCATCGCCACGCGGGCCATCATGCCGATGCCGTACGCGTACGACAGGTGCAGGAAGCTGCGCCGGGCATCGAGCGCCGCCACCTCGAGCACGATGCGATAGCCGCGCGTGCCCAGCGGGCCTTCGTCGGCGGTCAACTGCACCTGCAGGTAGTCGGGCCGCGAGACCACCACCCGGTAGGCGAATGCGAAGCGGTAGGCCTGCTCCAGCGCCTGATCGTGTTTCTGGCCGATGACCAGCTGCAACGCGTCACCGGCCTTCGCATCGCCGGCACGACACTGCTTGACGTTGAGGTGCAGGCTCAGGATCTCGCACCAGTGTGCGATGCCCATCAGGGCTGGTGCGACCGCCGCCATCGGCTGCTCGATGCGCGCGTAGATGTCGCCCTGCAGGTTGTCTTCGCGCTCGCTCGACTCCAGCACCAGCGGACGTTGAAAGGCATTGCTGGCCAGCGCCTGGCTCAGCGCTTCGTGACGCGCCTTCAGTGACGCCGCGTCCTGCGCCTGCACCGGCAGCGCCGCTGCGAGCGCAAGCGCGATCGCCAGGCGGGCCAGCGGCCGGCCCCGGCGCACGCCGGCCGCAAGCGGTTCTTGCAAGGGGTTCATCGTGGCGTCCCGGGTTGTCGTTGTCGGCCACGTGACAGCTGCGTGGCATGCTGGCATGTTCACCGTCGAACGCCATCGGCGCACTCAGGGCAGCGCTCGTTGAGATGTAGGACAGCGCCTGCCCTGCACGGGGCCGGCAACCGACAGTCGATGGCGCCGTGCGCCGACAGCGCATACGTCTGCGCACTCCCATACTGGAATCACCTCTTGATCGGTTCAATGCCAAGGAGCCCGCCATGAACATCAACCGCAGCGTCGACTTGCCTTCATTCGAAGTTCGCTTCGCGTCACTCTTCAGGCAGGGCTTCGGCTTCGCCTTTCCCTGCGACAGCCAAGGCCATGTCGACCTGGACAGCTTGAGCGAGCGCGCGCGCTCCAACTACTTCTACGCCCGCGCCATGGTCGGTCGCGAGAACGCCGTCCCTGTCGTGCGCCCCTTGGCCCCTGTTTCTGCGAACGCGCATCACTGAGCAGGCGCCGCTGCGCCCAAACGCGCCCGCGCCGCCTGTCGTCCTACGCCGGTATCAGGCACGGCTGACAGACCGCAGGCACTTCGCGGCCCAGACTGGCGTTGCCCTTCGCACACCACCATGCCCAACATCACCGCCCCTACCTGTTCACGCTCGGCGTGTTCATCGTGGCTCGCGCTGTCGATGTTGCTGGGCGCCCTGGTTCCGGCCGCCGCTTCCCCCGCCGCAGGCTCGGACACCACGCTGTCGTCGTCATTCGAAGTCCAAGCCGTCAACAGCCACATTCAGGGCGCCACACTGGGCGGTGGGCGCACGGGGCCCGAGGTGGCAGGCGTCAACTACCGGCTCTGGATCACGCAGGGCCGCGCTGACGTCGGCGTCGGTCTGGGCTCGCTGGGCCATGTGCTGCCTTCGGGCGACGGCCACAGGGCCGTGGTCGGCGCCATGCCGGTCCTCACGATCGGGATGCGCTACCGCATGTCGCAGCAGCACCTGCTGTTCGCCGATGCATCCGGTGCACGGGGCCTGGGCGGCGATCCGGCCGCCATGCAGGTCATCACCAAGGTCGGCCTGGAGTGGAAGCCGGCGCGTTCGAGCATGGGCTTTGAGCATGGCGCGCTCGGCATGCGGCTCGACTCGGGCGTGCGGCTGTCGCTGAAGTCTCGCCGCGGCGGGCCGGCGCTGTACCTGCGGAGCACCTTCTGAGCGCCCCCAAGGCCGGTCTGCGCCCAGCCCCACCGGGGCGCAAAGGACACTTGGGACGGCCCGGCGTTTCCATGAGCGCCGTGCACGCCATGCGGCGCCTTTCGTTCAAGACCGGTGACGGAACCACGGTGATCGTGGCCCCGCCGGCGGTTTCGGCACTGAAGTACTGATCCCTACACAACCACCACAACGAGGAGAAAACCATGGGCCTGGGTACGATTCTTTTGATTGTCCTGATCTTGATGCTGGTCGGAGCCATCCCGACCTGGGGCCACAGCAAGAGCTGGGGTTACGGGCCAAGCGGGGGCCTCGGCCTGATCGTCATCGTCGTCCTCGTGCTGTTGCTCACGGGACGCATGTAGTCCGCCGGCCGCGCTGTTCACGCGGCCTCGCGGCGCCGGGCTGCGGCCACTGCCCGGTGCCGGCGGCATCGGGCGCCGCCCCGTTCTGAACTTGACCGGCGGCGGCCTGCCCGGAGGGGAGGTCGTTGAACCGCCCGCTTTCGCCCTGAAGAAGCGGACTTTTCAATGACCGTCGACAATCCGCAGATGAGTCTTGCACCTGCCACACCACCCCAGCCACACCCCGATCTGCTCGAGCAACTGCGCGCCACCACGGTGCTGCTTGAAAGAATAGCCGGGGACGCCAGCGTCGTCGACGCCTTGCCGCTCGCCGAACGCGAGCGTTTGTTCCAGGCCGTTGCGCGCGTTCATCACCCTGACCACAGCGAACGCCGCCTGAAGCGAAGGGCCACGGCACGGGAACGCCGAGCCACGCTCTCACGCGAGAGTGATGCGGTGCTGCATGAGACCGGCATTCGCGCGCTGCGCCGCAAACCGGTTTTCACGGCGCCCGCGTTCTTTGCGCCGGTCGGTTTCTCGCCACAAGACCTCACGCCACGGGACGACAGCACCAGCAGCATTGAAGGGCCGCGCACAGAGCCCAAGCATTGCTACGTCTGCAAAGCGAAGTTCCAGCTCATCCACCACTTCTACGACCAGCTGTGCCCGGCTTGCGCGCAGCTCAATTTCAGCAAGCGCACCGAACTGGCCGACCTGCGAGGCCGCGTTGCCTTGCTCACTGGCGGGCGCGTCAAGATCGGCTACCAGACCGGGCTCAAGCTGCTGCGTGCGGGCGCACAGCTGATCGTCACGACGCGCTTTCCACGTGATTCAGCGGCGCGTTATGCGCAGGAGGCGGACTTCCCTGAATGGGGCCACCGCCTCGAGATCTTCGGGCTGGACCTGCGCCACACGCCCAGCGTGGAAGCCTTCTGCCATGAATTGCTGAGCACGCGCGAGCGTCTGGACTTCATCGTCAACAACGCCTGCCAGACCGTGCGCCGCCCGCCGGACTTCTACGCGCACATGATGGCGGGCGAAACCGAGGCCTTGCACCACGCGCCGGCTGCCGTTCAAAAGCTGATCGGCACTTACGAAGGCTTGCGCAGCGCCCACATCCTGCCCGAGGCCGACGACGCCAGCGGATCCACATTGCCCACAGCACACAGCGCCGCACTGCCCGCCCTGACGCGCGCGGCAGAACTCTCGCAGATACCGCTGCTGCCCGAAGAACTGCTGGCGCAGCAGCATCTGTTTCCGCAAGGCCGGCTCGACCAGGACTTGCAGCAAGTCGACCTGCGCGGGCGCAATTCCTGGCGCATGCTGATGGACGAAGTGCCCTCGGTCGAGTTGCTCGAAGTGCAGCTCGTCAACGCCATCGCCCCGTTTCTCATCAATGCGCGGCTCAAGCCGCTGATGCTGCGCACGCCTGGGCGCGACAAGCACATCGTCAATGTCTCTGCGGTGGAAGGCCAGTTCTATCGCAGCTTCAAGACCACGCGCCACCCGCACACCAACATGGCCAAGGCGGCGCTGAACATGATGACGCGCACCGCGGCGGCGGACTACCACGGTGATGGCATCCACATGAACAGCGTCGACACCGGCTGGGTCACCGACGAGGACCCCGTCGACATCGCCGCGCGCAAGACCGCCGAGCACCGCTTTCACCCGCCGCTGGACATCATCGACGGCGCGGCCCGCATCCTCGACCCCATCATCCATGGCATCAACACCGGTGAGCATGTCTGGGGACAGTTCCTGAAGGACTACCGCACCACGCCTTGGTAGCGAAACCGCCCGGCGCCCGCCGAACATCCAACGGCAATCGGGTCTCTTGACCGATTGACGCGGGCATTGGGCAATCGAATGCCCATTGGTGGACGCGCGGGGTTTCAAGAGCCGCGCCGATGGACTGACCTTGCCCCTAAGAAACGTACTCCATAGCTGAAGCTGAAAATGCATTCAAGGAGCACGAGAGATGAGCAAGAAAGACGAAGCGAAACACCGGACGCGGTACACGCTGGAGTTCAAGCTGGAGGCCGTTCGGCTGGTCAAGGCCGGGCAGGAGGCATCGGTGACGGCGCGGGTGCTGGGCATGCCCAAGCAGACGCTGAGCAACTGGGTTCGACTGGCTGAGAAGGGCGAACTCCAGGGTGCCGGTGATCGGCCGGTGAGCGCCGAGCAGATGGA
>JAUYAJ010000174.1 GCA_030693565.1 Rubrivivax sp. | reverse complement strand
CAGCGTGATGGCGTTGGGCAGGATGTAGATGCCTTTGCGGCGCGGCCGCGGCGCGCCGCCGCTGCGCTCGGCGTCGCCCAGCGTGGAAGGAGGAGAGGTGTCGTCGGACATGGGGCGCGAGGATACCTCAGTGGCATCTCCTCGCTGCCTGCACGAGTGCTGTGCGCCCCGGCAGGCGCCCGCCTGCCGGGGCCGGGCTCAGTTCCGGCTCTTGTCGACCAGCTTGTTGGCCTTGATCCACGGCATCATCGCGCGCAGCTTCTCGCCGACGACCTCGATCGAATGCTCCGAGTTCAGGCGGCGGCGCGAAATCAGCGTCGGCGCACCGGCGCGGTTCTCGAGGATGAAGCTCTTGGCGTATTCGCCAGTCTGGATGTCCGTGAGGACTTGCTTAATGACCTTCTTGGTCTCTTCGGTGACGATGCGCGGGCCGGTCACGTACTCGCCGTATTCGGCGTTGTTAGAGATCGAGTAGTTCATGTTCGCGATGCCGCCTTCGTAGATCAGGTCGACGATCAGCTTGAGCTCGTGCAGGCACTCGAAGTAGGCCATCTCGGGCGCGTAGCCGGCCTCGACCAGGGTCTCGTAGCCCGCCTTGATCAGCTCGACCGTGCCGCCGCACAGCACCGCTTGCTCGCCGAACAAGTCGGTCTCGGTCTCTTCGCGGAAGTTGGTCTCGATGATGCCGGCCTTGCCGCCGCCGTTGGCTGCGGCATAGCTCAGCGCCAGGTCACGCGCCTTGCCCGACTTGTCGGCATGGACCGCGATCAGGTGCGGCACGCCGCCGCCCTGGCTGTAGGTGTTGCGCACCGTGTGGCCCGGCGCTTTCGGCGCGACCATCCAGACGTCGAGATCGTCGCGCGGCACGACCTGGCCGTAGTGCACGTTGAAGCCATGGGCGAAGGCCACCGACGCGCCTTCGCGCAAGTTGGGCTCGATGTCGTTCTTGTAGACGGCGGCGATCTGCTCGTCGGGCAGCAGGATCATCACGACGTCGGCGTTCTTCACCGCATCGGCGACTTCGGCGACCTTCAGGCCCGCCTTCTCGACCTTGGGCCAGGAGGCGCCGCTGCGGCGCAGACCGACGGTGACCTTGACGCCGCTGTCGTTGAGGTTCTGGGCATGGGCATGGCCTTGCGAGCCGTAGCCGATGATGGCGACCTGCTTGCCCTTGATGAGGCTGAGGTCGGCGTCTTTGTCGTAATAGACCTTCATGGGTTCTCTCCGTTGAAATTCAAAGTCAAACGCGCAGGATGCGCTCGCCGCGACCGATGCCGCTGGTGCCCGTGCGCACGGTCTCCAGGATGGCCGAACGGTCGATGGCCAGCAGAAATGCGTCGAGCTTGGCGGCGTCGCCAGTCAACTCGATCGTGTAGCTCTTCTCGGTGACGTCGATGACGCGGCCGCGGAAGATGTCGGCCATGCGGCTCATCTCCTCGCGCTCCTTGCCGACGGCGCGCACTTTCACCAGCATCAGCTCGCGCTCGGTGTAGCTGCCTTCGGTCAGGTCGACGACCTTGACGACCTCGATCAGCCGGTTCAGGTGCTTGGTGATCTGCTCGATGACTTCGTCCGATCCCGAGGTGACGATGGTCATGCGCGACAGCGAAGCGTCTTCGGTCGTGGCAACTGTCAGGCTCTCGATGTTGTAGCCGCGCGCAGAGAACAGCGCGACGACACGCGACAGCGCGCCAGGCTCGTTTTCGAGCAGCAGGGCAATGATGTGTTTCATGGGGTCTCGCTCTGGCGCGGCCGGCGCTGAAGCGGTGGGTGTGCCGCTGGCGCCGGTCAACGCCCTTCGATGTGAATGTGATTGTTCCGGGTTGCGATCACCATCCTCGGCCGCCCTGACGCCGGCGCGGTAGCGCCGGGGCACAGCGACCGATTCAGGCGCTCACAAGTCCTCGGAGCCCAGCAGCATCTCGCTGATGCCTTTGCCCGCCTGCACCATCGGCCAGACGTTTTCGGTCGGGTCGGTGCGCACGTCGATGAACACCGTGCGGTCCTTCAGGCGGATGGCTTCTCGAAGCGCCGGCTCGACGTCGCTGGGCTTTTCGACCAGCAGGCCGACATGGCCGTAGGCCTCGGCGAGCTTGACGAAGTCGGGCAGCGCGTCCATGTAGCTGTGCGAGTAGCGGCCGCCGTAGTCGATCTGCTGCCACTGCCTCACCATGCCCAGGTAGCGGTTGTTGAGCGAAACGATCTTCACCGGCGTCTTGTACTGCTGGCAGGTCGAGAGCTCCTGGATGCACATCTGGATCGAGCCCTCGCCGGTGATGCAAAAGACATCCGAATCCGGCTTGGCCAGCTTGATGCCCATCGCGTACGGCAGGCCCACGCCCATCGTGCCCAGGCCGCCGGAGTTGATCCAGCGCCGCGGCTCCTCGAAACCGAAGTACTGCGCCGCCCACATCTGGTGCTGGCCGACGTCCGACGTGATGTAGGTGTCGCGCCCGCGCGTCAGCTCGCACAGCGTCTGGACCACGTACTGCGGCTTGATGACTTCGCTGCTGTTCTTGAAGGCCAGGCAGTCGCGTTTGCGCCAGCCGTTGATCTGGCCCCACCAGTCCGCCAGCGCGCCGCGGTCCGGGCGTGCCTGCAATTCCTTGATCTGGACGATCAACTCCTGCAGCACGTCGCGCACGTCGCCGACGATCGGGATGTCGACGCGCACGCGCTTGCTGATGCTCGACGGATCGATGTCGACATGGATGATCTTGCGCTCGACCGAAGCGAAATGCTTCGGGTTGCCGATCACGCGGTCATCGAAGCGCGCCCCGACAGCCAGCAGCACGTCGCAGTGCTGCATCGTCATGTTGGCTTCGTAGGTGCCGTGCATGCCCAGCATGCCCAGGAACTTCGGGTCGCTGGACGCGATGGCGCCCAGACCCATCAAGGTGTTCGTGCACGGGAAGCCCAGCAGGTCGACCAGTTCACGCAGTTCCTGCGACGCATTGCCCAGGATGACGCCGCCGCCGGTGTAGATGTAAGGCCGTTTGGCCTGCAGCAGCAACTGCACGGCCTTGCGGATCTGGCCGCCGTGGCCGCGCTTGACCGGGTTGTACGAGCGCATCTCCACCGTCTCGGGGTAGTGGAACGGCGTCGTGTAAAGCGAGACATCCTTCGGGATGTCCACCACCACCGGGCCCGGGCGGCCGGTGCGGGCGATGTGGAACGCCTTCTTCAGCGTCAACGCCAGGTCGCGCACGTCCTTGACGAGGAAGTTGTGCTTGACGATCGGGCGCGTGATGCCGACGGTGTCACATTCCTGGAAGGCGTCCAGGCCGATTGCCGGCGTTGGCACCTGCCCGGTGATGATCACCATCGGGATCGAGTCCATGTACGCGGTGGCGATGCCGGTGACGGCATTCGTCACCCGAGGGCCCGAGGTCACCAGGGCGACGCCGACCTCACCGGTGGCGCGGGCGTAGCCGTCGGCGGCATGGACGGCGGCCTGTTCGTGGCGTACCAGCACATGCTCGATGCTGTCCTGCTTGTACAGGGCATCGTAGATGTACAGCACAGCGCCGCCTGGGTAGCCCCAAAGGTATTTGACACCTTCGGCCTGCAGGCAGCGAACAAGGATTTCCGACCCGTTGGGATCGGTGGGGGGGGGATTTTGCGGCTGTGCCAATGCGGCACGCTTGACTTCCGCGGCAGACATGTCCATTTCGAACCTTTGTGAATTTCTCTGACGAAAAACCATCGGTGCACCTCTCCGCGTCCTTGTGAGACGGGTGTGGCGCCTGCGCGGTCAAAATACCGCCGCCCGGGTCGGGCGGCCGGCATGAGACCAAAAGAGCGTTGTGCGAAGCAGCATTATGGCATCGGGTCGGACCCGTAGCCGGGCAAGGCCAGGGCCGATGACATAATCTGCCCCTCTCGATCTGGGTCCGGGACCCGAAACGCGACGCGTTGGCTTCTGACAAAGAACTCTCTGACTTCCTGAAAAGCGTCGAAAGACGGGCGTTCAAGCGCACCGTTTACGCGGTCAGGTCTGACGACGCGGCACTCGACATCGTCCAGGACGCGATGATCCGGTTGGCCGAGAGATATGCCGACCGGCCGGCAGCCGAACTGCCGCCGCTGTTCCAGCGCATCCTGTCCAACGCGACCATGGATTGGTTCCGTCGGCAAAAGGTTCACAACGCGCTCATACAGAATCTGTCTGATTTCGACACAGGGGATGAAGGTGGTGATTTCGATCTCTTCGAATCGCTGCAGGCCGTCGAAGGCAGCCTGGGCACCGAGAGTGCTGCCGATGCAGTTTCGCGCTCCCAGGTACTTTTGCACATCGAAACAGCGGTCGCAGCGCTGCCCGCGCGTCAACGGGAGGCCTTCCTGCTGCGTTACTGGGAGGAATTCGACGTTGCCGAGACCGCGGCGGTGATGGGTTGCTCGGAGGGAAGCGTGAAGACACATTGCTCCCGGGCTGTCCAGGCATTGGCTCTGGCGCTGCGAACAAGAGGGATCACCCCATGAGGCCATCGACCACACTCCACGACTCCGAGGTTTTGCAAACCCGCCTGGCGGCCCGTTTGGCCGCCGGCCTGGGCGAGCAGGCGGCCGCTTTGCCGCATGACATCTCCGAGCGTCTGCGGGTGGCGCGTCAGCAGGCTGTCGAACAGGGTCGCCTCAGTCGCCAGCGTTTGGCGGCGGCGCGCAAATCGTCGCCGCTGGCAACCTCGGTGTCGGTGCTGATGTCGCCTGGTGCGGCCTTCCTGGCCGGGCCGCCCGACTGGTGGCAGCGCGTGGCGTCGCTATTGCCTTTGCTCATCCTGGTCGCGGGCCTGGTCGGCATCGAGAACTGGACCACCCACACCCAGGTGCTGGCCGCGGCCGACATCGACGCCGTGCTGCTGGCCGACGACGTGCCCCCGATTGCCTACACGGACCCGGGATTCGTCGAGTTTCTCAAGGACGTCCCCCACTGATGGGTCGACTGAACGCGCTTTCACCGCGTCGTGTCGGATGGGCGTGCGGGTTCCTCATGCTGGGCTTGATGCTGACGGCAGCGAATCCGGCTTGGGCCGACAAACCGGTGTCGACGCCGGTTCGGGCGCCGAGCGGCGGCTTGGCATGGTCTGAGCTCAGCCCGGCCCAGCAGGCCGCCCTGGCGCCGCTGGCTGCCGATTGGGCCTTGATCGACCGCAACCGCAAGGAAAAGTGGCTCGAGGTGGCGGCGCGCTTTCCGGCCATGCCGGCAGCCGAACGCGAGCGCGTGCTGGAACGCATGGCGCCCTGGGCCAACATGACGCCCACCGAACGTGGCCAGGCGCGACTGAAGTTCCAGGAAGCGCGGCAGTTGAGTCCCGACGATCGATCGGCGCGCTGGGAGGCCTACCAGGCGCTGCCCGAAGACGAGCGCCGCGAGTGGGCCCTGCGTGGGCCGGCCTCCGCCGCTGCTGCGGCGTCGTCGCCAGCGGCCGCCAAGGCCGCAGCGTCGCAGCCGGCGGCCAAGCGCAACATCGTCCAGGCGCCGAAGGCGCACCCGACCAAGCCGGTGAGCCCGACCGTAGTCCAGATCAGGCCCGGCGCGACCACGACCTTGATCTCCAAGCCGGCCAGGCCACCGCTGCACCACCAGCCGGGGCTGCCCAAGATTGCGGCCACCGAGGGCTTCGTCAACCCGGTCACGCTGCTGCCGCGTCGCGGCCAGCAAGGCAACGCGTTGCAGCCGCGCTCGGACACGCCCGCCGACATCGACCCATGAACCCTGGCGCGACGCCGGCCGTCCTGCCGGGCGCGCCGACCTGGGCGCGGCGCGGCGCCTGCTTTCTCTACGAAGGCGTGCTGCTGTTCGGCGTCGTCATGATCGCCGGGCTGGTTTATTCGACCGCCACCGACCAGCGCCACGCCTTGGTCGGTCTGCACGGCCTGCAGGCCTTTTTGTTCATCGTCATCGGCGCCTATTTCGTCTGGTTCTGGTCGCGCAGCGGGCAGACGCTGGCGATGCAGACCTGGCACATCCGTGTGCTCATGCGGGACGGCCAGCCACTGTCCG
>JAUYAJ010000173.1 GCA_030693565.1 Rubrivivax sp. | reverse complement strand
CAAGGAGATCAAGACCCTGATCACCGCCAGCGTCGAGCGCGTCGAACACGGCACGGTGCTGGTCGACCAGGCCGGCGCGACGATGCAGGAGATCGTCGGCTCGATCCGCCGCGTGACCGACATCATGGGTGAGATCAGCAGCGCCAGCGTCGAGCAGAGCACCGGCGTGGCCCAGGTCGGCGAAGCGGTGTCGCAGATGGACCAGGCGACGCAGCAGAACGCCGCCCTGGTCGAGGAGAGCGCCGCCGCCGCCGAGAGCCTGAAGCAGCAGGCTCAGCAGCTGGTGCAGGCGGTCTCGGTGTTCCGCCTCGCCCAGGGCGGCGCCGCGCCGGCACCGGCCGCGGCGCCGGCCAGCGAGCGGCGCGGACCCGCGCTGGCGAAGAACGTGGGGCGCTCGGCGTTCACCCCTCGGGCTGCACCACGCGCTTCGACCGCCGCCAAGCCCGAGCTGGCGCGCACAGGCGCCGGCGATGAGTGGACCAGCTTCTAGGCGCCGGGGCCGCGCGCTGCGACACATGAAACGCGAAGACGGGTCCGTCGGGACCGCAGGCATTGTCGTGCGCGCGCACCAGCGCCGATGAACGAGAGCAACATGTTCCGGCTGGCGCTGCGCGTCAGCCCAGAGCCGATCATGCTGTCGCGGCTGCGCGACGACGTGCTGGTCGACGTCAGCGACAGCTTCTGCCGCCTGGTCTGCGCCGACCGGGCCGAGCTGACCGGGCGCCGGGTCTGCGACCTGGGCCTGTGGGTCGACCCCAGGCAGCACGAAGGGCTGCTGCGCGCGGTGACCGCGTTCGGCGAGGTGCGCGACTTCGAAGCGCGGCTGCGTGGCGGCGACGGCCAGATCCGCACCCACCTGATCGGCGCGGCCCGGGTCGATGCCGGGCCCGAACCGATGCTGCTGACGATAGGCCACGACATCAGCGAGCGCCTGGCACTCGAGCAGGCGCTGCGCGACTCGGAACTGCGCTACCGGCGCTTCGTCGAGTCGATGCCGGTCGGCGTGCTGATCACCCAGCAAGGCGAGATCAAGTACGCCAACCCGCAGGCGCTGGACCTCAGCGGCTACACGCTCACCGACTTCGTCGGCCGCTCCTTCGCGCCGATGATCCATGAAGACGACCGTGCGATGGTGCTGGCGCAGCACGCGCGGCGCATGGCCGGCGCGCTCGACGTGTCGAGCTACGTCGCACGGATCCGGCGCCAGGACGGGACCGTGCGGCACCTGCGCTTTCACGTCCAGACGGTGGACTGGGAAGGCGCGCCGGGCGGGCTGTCGATCATCAGCGACATCACCGACAGCGTGCAGGCGCAAGTGCGGCTGCGCGAGCTCTCGAGCATCGTCGAGCAGACCAGCGACGCCATCATGCTGACTGGCACCGACGGTGTCATCCAGTACGTCAACCCCGGCTTCGAGCGCATGACCGGCTACGCGCGCGACGAGGTGCTCGGGCGCACACCGGCGATGTTCAAGTCCGGCCAGCAGGACGGCAACTTCTACCGCCAGCTCTGGGAGACCGTCAGCGCCGGCAAGACCTTCCACGCCCAGGTCGCGAACCGGCGCCGGGACGGCAGCCTGTACCACGCGACGAAGACGATCACACCGATGTTCGACGGCGATGGCCGCATCGTCAGCTACGTCAACATCGACATGGACGCCAGCGCCCAGCACGAAGCCCAGCAGCGCGCGCTGCGGCTGGCGACGCACGACAACCTGACCGGGCTGCCCAACCGCGCGCTGCTGGCTGACCGCGTGCAGCAGGCGATCGCCCAGCATGCGCGCGAGCGGGTGCCGTTCGCACTGCTGTTCATCGACCTCGACGGCTTCAAGCTCGTCAACGACCGCCGCGGCCACCAGGCCGGCGACGAAGTGCTCAGGCAGGTCGCGCGACGCCTGGGCGAGCGCGTGCGCGGCGTCGACACCGTGGCGCGCATCGGTGGCGACGAGTTCGTCGTGCTGCTCGCCGGGCTGGCCGACCGCTCGCTGGCGAGCGAGATCGCCGGCGAGCTGGTCGACGCCGTGCGTCAGCCGGTCGAGCTGCCGGACGGCCCTTGCGCGGTTGGCGCCAGCGTGGGCATCGCCGTTCATCCGCAAGACGGCGACGACCTCGCCGCACTGCTGGCGAGCGCCGACCAGGCGATGTACGAGGCCAAGCGCGCCGGCGGCAACCGGACCCGGCTCGCCGGCGCAGCCTGAGCAGCGGCGCGCGCCCGCATGGCGGGTAGCATGCCGGCATGTCTCGCGCCGAACTGATGGGCCAGTTGCTCGCCTTCATCGCCCGTCTGCTGACGGGCGCGCAAGGCCATTGGAAAGGCAGCCCGCCCAAGGCCGAGCAGCGCATCTACTTCGCCAACCACCAAAGCCACCTCGACTGGGTGCTGATCTGGGCCGCACTGCCCAAGGACTTGCGCGCCGCCACACGGCCGATCGCCGCCCGCGACTACTGGACTTCGTCGCCCTTCAAGCGCTGGCTCACCAGCGAGGTCTTCCACGCCGTCTATGTCAAGCGCACGCGCGCCCAGACCGCCGGCGAGCCTGACGAAGACCCGCTAGACCCCTTGTTGGCAGCGCTGGCCAGCGGTGACTCGCTGGTCATCTTCCCCGAAGGCACACGCAGCAGCAAAGGCGAGCCGCAGCCCTTCAAGAGCGGCCTGTACCACCTGGCCGAGCGCTTTCCCGAAGTGCCGCTGATCCCGGCCTGGATCGACAACGTCCAGCGCGTCATGCCCAAGGGCGAAGTGGTGCCGGTGCCGATTCTGTGCACCGTGACCTTTGGCGCCCCGTTGCTGCTGGCGCCGGCCGAGGACAAGCAGGACTTCCTGCGCCGCGCCCGCCAGGCGGTGGTCGAACTGCGGCCGCTGACGACATGAGTTTTCTGCGCCAGCTCAGCCAGGATCAGCAAGTCGGCCTGCTCTTCGTCGCCTTGTTCAGCGTGCTCGCGCTGGCCACCGCGGCGGCAGCGCTGGTGTCGCTGCGCCGCGCCGACATCGCCTGGGCGGCGCGACGCGAACAGCTCAAGCGCGAGCTGCGCGCCGTGTGGGTCGGCAGCGCGGTGTTCTGGCTCGCCTGGGTGTCGGGCCCGCTGGGGGCGACGCTTTGTTTTGCCGTGCTGTCGTTTCTGGCGCTGCGCGAGTTCATCACCTTGACCCACACCCGGCGCAGCGACCACCGCAGCCTGCTGCTGGCCTTCTTCGCCGTGCTGCCGCTGCAATACCTGATCGTCGGCAACCGCCAGTTCGACCTCTTCACCGTCTTCATCCCCGTCTATGTCTTCCTGGCGCTGCCGGTGGTGAGTGCGCTGGCCGGCGACCCCGGGCGCTTCTTCGAGCGCACGGCGAAGATCCAGTGGGGCGTGATGGTCTGCGTCTACGGCCTCAGCCACGCGCCGGCGCTGCTGCTGCTCGAATTCCGCGGCCACGACGGCCGCGGCGCCTTCCTGGTCTTCTTCCTTGTCGTCGTCACCGCGGCCGCCCACATCGTGCAAGAGGCGATGAGCCGCTGGCTGCGCCGGCGCCCGGTGGCGCGCCACATCGACCGCTCGTTCTCCTACCGCGGCTGGCTGAGCGGCGCGCTGGCCGGCGGCCTGGTCGGCGCGCTGCTGTACTGGACGACGCCCTTCAAGCCCGGCCAGGCGCTGGTGATGGCCTTCATCGCCGGCGCCGCGGGCACGCTGGGCGCGCTGGTGATGAAGGCGTTGAAGAAAGACGCCGGCGTGCGCTACTGGGGCAACATGCCCAGCGTCACCGGCGCCGTCGGCCTGCTCGACCGCGTCGCCCCGCTGTGCTTCGCGGCGCCAGTGTTCTTTCACTCGGTGCGCTGGTACTTCCAGCTCAGGTTGTGAGGGGCGACATGAGCCTGCAACGGACAGGTTTTGGTTCCGGCGCGCCGCTGCGCGGCTTCACGTCGGCTGCGCCGACATGAGCCTGCACCGAAGCCCGTCCCTCGTCTCCACCGCCTTCGCCACGCCACCATGCGCATCCTCGGCATAGACCCCGGCCTGCAACGGACGGGCTTTGGCGTCATCGATGTGTCGGGGGCGGCGCTTTCTTACGTCGCCAGCGGCACCATCAGCACGCTGGAAGCACCGCGCGGCGACCTGCCGCTGCGCATCAAGCTGATCTTCGACGGCGTGCGCGAAGTCGTCGAGCGCTATCAGCCGCTATGCGCCGCGGTCGAGATCGTGTTCGTCAACGTCAACCCGCAAAGCACCTTGCTGCTCGGCCAGGCCCGCGGCGCGGCGCTGGCCGCGCTGGTGTCGGGCGGCCTGCCGGTGGCCGAATACACGGCGCTGCAGATGAAGAAGGCTGTGGTCGGCCATGGC
>JAUYAJ010000168.1 GCA_030693565.1 Rubrivivax sp. | reverse complement strand
ATGCAAGGCGGCCCGGCGCCGGCCGATGCGCGCGACCCGCACGCCTACTCGGGTGGCTACACGCTGGAGTCGGGGCCCTATGCGCTGGGCAGCCCGCGCCAGCTGCGCTTGGGTGACGAAAAGGTCTTCGCGACCCTCTTGGTCGACAGCCTCGAGGCGGTGCGCAGCGACGGCCGCACCACCGGCGCCTACGGCTTGATGGCCCGCGTCGGCCGTGACTACAACCGCCTGGTGATCAAGGCCGAGGGCGAGGTGTCCGGCGGCCGGGTCGAGGAGGCACGCATCGAGGCTTTGTGGAGTCGCGCCGTCGCCACCTTCTGGGATGCACAACTGGGCGTGCGGCATGACACCGGCGGCGGACCGGGCCGAACCTGGCTGGCCGCCGGCGTGCAGGGCCTGGCGCCTTATTGGTTCGAAGTCGACGCCACCGCCTACCTCGGCGAAGGCGGCCGCAGCGCGCTGCGACTGGGCGCCGAATACGAACTGCTGGTAACCCAGAAGTGGATCTTGCAGCCACGCGTCGAAGCCAACTTCTATGGCCAGAGTGACCCGTCGCGTGCGCTCGGCAAAGGCTTGTCCGACATCACCGCGGGCCTGCGCCTACGCTACGAGTTCACGCGCCAGTTCGCGCCTTATGTCGGCATTGAATGGGCGAGCCGCTTCGGCCAGACCGCCGATCTGGCCCGCGCCGACGGTGAGCGCAGCCGCGAGACCCGGTTGGTCGCCGGCCTGCGCTTCTGGTTCTGACCCCGCTCCCAAGTCGGCAGGCGGCGGCGCTGTCGCCGCCTTGCACCCCGGACCCCCATTGCACCCGAACGCAGAGAACTCCATGAACTTCACACTCAAGACGATGACGATCCTGGCGCTGGCAACGCTGCCGATGCTGGCCGGCGCTGCCGGCGATCACGGCGCCAAGCCGCAGGGCCAGGCGGCAGCCGCAGGCCACGACATGGCCGGCATGCACAGGGCCATGCATGCCTCGATGGCCGGCAAGGCGGGCGACCCGGCCAAGGTCAGCCGCACGATCCCGGTCGAGATGAATGACAGCATGCGCTTCACGCCGGAGAGCGTCACGGTCAAGGCCGGCGAGACGGTGCGATTTTTCGTCGTCAACAAGGGCAAGCTGCCGCACGAGATGGTGATCGGCACCGGCGCCGAACTCGACGAGCACGCCGAAATGATGCGCAAGATGCCGGGCATGAAGCACACCGAGCCCAACCAGATCAATCTGGCACCGGGCCAGCGCGGCGGCATCGTCTGGACCTTCGACACGGCCGGCACTTTCGCCTTCGCCTGCCTCGTTCCCGGGCACAAAGAGGCTGGCATGGTGGGCAAGCTGGTCGTCAACTGAGATGGCCGGGCGCGGGCGCCGGGCAGCAGGCTGAGATGCGCGTCCTGGTCGTCGACGATGAAGTGCGGCTGGCCGACTACCTGCGCAAAGGGCTGTCGGAGAGTGGCTACACCGTCGATGTGGCCCACGACGGTATCGATGGCCTGCACCTCGCGGTCGAGGGCAGCTACGACCTGATCGTCCTGGACGTCATGCTCCCGGGCAAGGATGGTTTCGAGGTGCTTGCCGGCCTGCGCGCGCGTCGGCCCACGCCAGTGCTCATGCTCACCGCCAGAGATGCGGTGGAGGACAAGGTCCGCGGCTTGACCAGCGGTGCCGACGACTACCTCGTCAAGCCATTTTCCTTCTCCGAACTGCTGGCCCGCGTGCAGGCCCTGTTGCGCCGCAGTGGCGAGCGGCGTGACCTGGCACCCACCAACCTGCGGCTGGCTGACCTGGAGCTTGATCTGCCCCGTCGCAAGGCGACGCGCGGCGGCCAGTTGCTCGCGCTGACGGCCAAGGAGTTCAACCTGCTGGCCGTGTTCATGCGCCGGCGCGGTGATGTCTTGTCGCGCACGGTCCTGGCCGAACAGGTTTGGGACGTCAACTTCGACAGCGACACCAACGTCATCGACGTCGCGGTGCGCCGCCTGCGCATCAAGCTCGACGACCCTTTCGACGCCAAGCTGCTGCACACCGTGCGCGGCATGGGCTACGTGCTCGAGGAGCGGCCGTCGTGACGCCACAAGTCGCCGCGCCAGCGATCACTCGCGCGCCGTCGCTGGGGCGCCGGCTCTGGCTGTGGCTGGCCGCGCAGGGCCTGCTCGGCGCGATGTTGGTGTCAGGGTCGGTCTACGCCGTCAATGCCTGGACGTTGCAGAGCCGCCAGCACGAACTGCTGAAGATCAAAAGCGGGGTCGTCAGTCACGAGTTGGCCGAGTCCGCCGCGAGCGCCAGCCTGGCCGAGCTACGACACAGGCTGACGGGGTTCCTGGCCGGCCACGAGGACATGCTGTTGAGCGTCAGCACGGAGGACGGTCGCATGCTCTTCGACTCTGACCCCGTGACGCCCGCCACGGGCGCAAGGCGCCGGCTGAAGACCGTTGCCTGGCAGGACACCTGGCCAGCGGCAGACGGCACCGCCGTGCGTGTTGCTTTGGGCTTGAACGTGCGCCGTGACGACGCGCTGCTGGCGCACTTGGGGTGGATCGTCTTTGCCGCATCGCTCGCGGGCGCGATCCTGATGAGCCTGACCGGGTATGCACTGGTCCGCCGGGGTCTGAAACCACTGCATTCGCTGACCGAACAGCTCGACGCGATGACGCCCGGGCAATCGGGCGTGCGGCTGGAGGGCCGAGCGCAACCCAGTGAACTGCGCCCTCTGGTCGAACACTTCAACGCGCTGCTGTCCCGCGTGGAAGGCGCCTATCGTCAGCTCGAGGGATTCAATGCCAATGTAGCCCACGAACTGCGCACCCCACTGACGACCCTGATTGGCTCCAGCGAGCTGGCGTTGCGCGCCGCGCGGCCCGCGGACGAACTGCGCGAGGTCATCGCTGGCAACCTGGAAGACCTGCAACGGCTGGCGGTCATCGTCAATGACATGCTCTTTCTGTCGCAAGCCGACCGCGGCGCGCCGGCGCGGCGGGCGCCGGTGGCCAGCCTGGCCAGGTCGCTGGCCGAGATCGTCGAGTTCCACGAGCCGGTGCTGTTGGAAAACGAACTGACAGCGGTGATCGTGGGTGACGCCACTGGTTCATTCGACGTGTCGCTGCTGCGGCGCGCGCTGTCCAACCTGCTGAGCAACGCCGCGCGGCACGCCACCCCGGGATCGGCGATCCGCGTGCAGCTCGAGACGCCTCCCGGCCAGCTGCGACTGTCGGTCCACAACCGGGGTAGCACGATCGAGCCGGCCCAACTGCCCCGGCTCTTCGAGCGCTTCTATCGACTGGAGACGGCCCGCCACAAGGGCGCAGCAAAACAATTCGGCCTGGGGCTCGCGATCGTCGCTGCGATCGCACGCATGCACGGGGGCAAGACCTTCGCGTCGTCGGCCGAGGGCCTGACCGTGATCGGGCTCGAACTCCCGGCCTCGCCGCCGCTGGACTGACGCTCAGGGCGGTCTCCGCTGCGCTCACCCCCCGGGGGCTGGCACTGAGGGCAAGCAACCACCGAACCCCGGCCAGACGACAGCGTCCAGGCGCGGATCGGTCGTTAGGCGCCGTCAGGCTGTCACGCGAACTCAGCGGCCGTGAAGCCGTGAAGCGTTGAGTCGCACCCGCGCCGCGGTGGCAGTGTGCCCGTGACGCCGGCTCAGCGGGCCGGGGGCTCGCTGCCTTCGAACTCAATCGCCTAGCCCATGCCACGCACGGTGTGCAACAGCTTCGTCGCAAAGCGGTCGTCTAGCTTGGCACGCAACCGGCGGATCGCGACTTCGACAACGTTGGAGTCGCCATCGAAGTGCGTGTCCCAAACCAGTTCGGTCAGTGCTGAACGGGTTATCACTTCACCCCGGTGGCGCAGCAGAACAGACAGCAGCTTGTATTCGTGCGCTGAAAGCTCCAGCTGAACTCCGCTGCGGCTGGCGCGGTGCCTGACGGTGTCGAGCGCAAGCTCACCCAGGCGGACGATGTCGGGCTCCAGTGGTCCGGCGAGGCCGCTGCGGCGCAGAACCGCCTGGAGACGTGCCAGCAACTCGGCGAAGGCGAACGGCTTGCTCAGAAAGTCATCCGCGCCAGCGCGCAGGCCACGCACGCGGTCCTGCACGCCATCCGAATCACTCAGCATGATCACCGGCGTCGACATCCGCTGCCGCAGTTCGCTCAGGATCGCAAAGCCGTCCACACCGCGCAA
>JAUYAJ010000147.1 GCA_030693565.1 Rubrivivax sp. | reverse complement strand
CGTCCGCGGCCGGCCTGCCGCTGGTGTGGCTGGCCAGCGGCGACACCCTGCCGGCGCGGCCGCCGTCAGGACCGCTGCGTCACCTGCCCTGGCGCAAGCTGGTCGGCGCCGACGGCTCGCCGCGGCCGGCGGGCGAGATCGCCAGCGCGCTGCAAAGCGCTGGCGTGCCACCGCTGGCGCGGGTGCGGGTGCTGGCCGACGACCCCGGCGACGCCGCCGCCGGCCTGTACCTGCTGCGCCTGATGGGCTACCGCGACAGCGAGGTCGCCGCCGACTGAACGATCGAACGCTCAGCCCGTGAGGGCATTCGGGTCGCTGCGGGCAGGCCAGCGCGCCAGTTCAGCCAGCAGTTGCATCAGATGGCGCTGCAGCGGCGCAAAGCCTTCATGCGGCCGCCGCGTCGCCTGGTCCATGTAAAGCCGCTTGTTGATCTCGAGCTGCAGGCTGTTGCGGCCGGCGCCGGGGTCGGCAAAGGCGCGCACCAGTTCAACCCCCTTGAAGGGGTCGTTGACCGCGACCTCGTAGCCCATCGCCTGCAGCCGCTCGCGCACCAGCGCCGTCAAGGCCGGGTCGCAGGTGCTGCCGTCGCGGTCGCCGAGCACGAAGTCGGCGCGCGGCTTGCCGGTGCGGCCTTCGGCCATCGGCCCGCCGACGCTGTTCATCGAATGGCAATTCAGATGGACGACGACACCAAAGCGCGCATGCGCTGCGTCGAGCAACTCGCTCAGGCGCGCGAAGTAAGGCTTGTGGCAACTGTCGATGCGCGCCTGCACCTCGGCCACGCTGAGCACGCGGTCGTAGATCGGCCGGCCGTCGTCCAGCGTGCGCCAGATCAAGGCCTTGCCGATCGCCGCCTTGCCGCTGGGCACGCAGGGGTGCGGCCAATGGGCGTTCTCCAGCAATGCCAGGTCGATGTCGGCGGCGTGGCGGTTGGGGTCGAGGTAGGTGCGCGGAAACAGCGCCGCCAGCAGCGGCATGCCCAGTTCGACCGCCGGCCGGTAGAGCTCGTCGATGAAGCAGTCCTCGCCATCACGCAAGTCGTATTCGCTGACCGCAGCGCCAAAGTCGGCCGGAAAGTGCGAACCCGAGTGCGGTGAATCGAGCACCACCGGGCAGCGGATCTCGGCCGGGGCGTAGACGGTCAAAGGCTCGAAGTTCATGGTCGGATATCTGGATGCCTATACAGTAGAGCCCGCCGTACAACCCGGGACGCCGCATTGTCCATCGCTGCCGTCATCGCCCCGCCTGCCCAGACCGACCCGTTCGCGGCGCTGAACGCCGAGCAGCGCAGCGCGGTCGAGCATGGGCTGGACGCGCCGGGCGCACTGGCGCCGCCGCTGCTGGTGATTGCCGGCGCCGGCTCGGGCAAGACGATGACGCTGGCGGCGCGGGTGGCGGCGCTGGTGCGCCGCGGCGCCGACCCGCAGCGCCTGCTGCTGCTGACCTTTTCGCGCCGCGCCGCGGCCGAAATGGAACACCGCGCCGGCCGCATGCTGCACCAGGCGCTGGGCTTGCCGGCGACCTCCAAACCGCCGCGCCTGCCCTGGTGCGGCACTTTCCACAGTGTGGGGGCAAGGCTGCTGCGCGAGCTGGCGCCCCGACTCGGGCTGGCCGAATCGTTCACCGTGCTCGACCGCGCCGACGCCCAGGACTTGATGGCCTTGACCCGGCTCGCCCAGGGCCTGCAGCGCAGCCAGGAACGTTTTCCACTGGCGCCGACCTGCCTGGCGATCCATTCGCGCGCCGTCAACAGCCAGGCGCCGCTGGCCGGCTTGCTGCAGCAGGCCTACCCTTGGTGCGCCGCCTGGGCCGATGAATTGCAGGCGCTGTTCGCCGCCTATGCTCAGGCCAAGATCGACCAGCAACTGCTCGACTACGACGACTTGCTGCTGGCCTGGTGGCACTTGATGGGCGAGCCGGCATTGGCGCACGCAGTGGCGGCGCGCTTCGACCATGTGCTGGTCGACGAATACCAGGACACCAACCGGCTGCAGGCGGCGATCCTGCAGCGGCTCAAGCCCGACGGCCGCGGCCTCACCGTGGTCGGCGACGACGCCCAGGCCATCTACGCCTTTCGCGCCGCCGAAGTGCGCAACATCCTGGACTTCCCGCAAGCCTTCGAGCCAGCGGCGAGGGTGGTGACGCTGGAGCGCAACTACCGCTCGACGGCGGCCATCCTGGCGGCGTCCAACGCCGTCATCGGCCTGGCCGCCGAGCGTTTCACCAAGAACCTGTGGACCGAGCGCAGCAGCTCGGAGCAGCCGCAGCTGCGCACCGTGGCCGACGAGTCGCAACAAGCGCAGGGCGTGGCCGACTCGGTGCTCGACGCGCGCGAGCAAGGCATGGCCCTCAAGCGCCAGGCGGTGCTGTTCCGCACCGCCCACCACAGCGCGGCGCTGGAGCTCGAACTGACGCGCCGGCGCATTCCTTTCGTCAAGTACGGTGGCCTGCGTTTTCTCGAAGCCGCCCATGTCAAAGACGTGCTGGCGGTGCTGCGCTGGGCCGCCAACCCGCGCGGCCGCCTGGCCGGCTTTCGGGTCGCCCGGCTGCTGCCAGGCGTCGGCCCGGCGGGTGCCAAGCGCCTGCTCGACAGCATGGCCCAGGCGCCCGACCCAGCCGCTGCCTTGCAGGCCTGGAAACCGCCGGCCGCCGCCGCCCAGGACTGGGCCGACTTGCGTCTGCTGCTCGATGGATTGGCAGCATCGCCCTGGCCGACCGCCATCACGCGAGCCGCCGCCTGGTACGCACCGCACCTGCAGCGCCTGCACGACGACGCCCGCGTGCGCCAGGCCGACATCGACCAGCTGCAGCGCATCGCCGCCGGCTACGCCACGCTGGACGCCTTTCTCACCGAACTGGCGCTCGACCCACCCGAGGCCAGCAGCGACGAGGCCGCCGACCCCAGCCTGGACGAGGACTACCTGATCCTGTCGACCATTCACTCCGCCAAAGGCCAGGAGTGGAACGTCGTCCATGTGCTCAACGTCGTCGACGGCTGCATGCCCAGCGACATGGCCACCGGCAGCAGCGCCGAGATCGAAGAAGAACGCCGGCTGCTTTACGTGGCGATGACACGGGCGCGCGACCAGCTCCACCTGTGGGTGCCGCAAAGCTTCTACGTCACCCAGCAGCGCGCCTGGGGCGACCGCCATCTCTATGGCGCGCTGACGCGCTTCATTCCGCCGCCGGTGGCGGCGCTGTTCGAGGCCCATGGCCCGGCGGCTGGCAGCACGGGCGCAGCGATCGCGCCGGCTGGCCCGCTGCTGATCGACCTGGCGGCGCAGCTGCGCGGTCGCTGGTCCTGAGACCCGCGATCGCGGGGGCCAGCGGCATGATCAAATCGGCCGGCCGCCGCCCACTGTGGGCAAAATGGCGCTCCGGCCGCAGAGCCGGCCCGCGAAAGGTCTCCGATGAATGATTCCGTTTCTTCCGCCGCCATGCCCGGTGGCCGCAACCCCAGCCGCGCGGCGGCGGGCCGCGACGCCGCGGCGGCGCGCAACGACGACCGCCTGCAGGTCTTGCGCAAGCTCGGCGGTCAGGCCCATCAGCTGCGGGCGGCGCTGCGCGGCGCCGACCACTTCCTGGCTTGCGCCGACGAGGCCGACCGCAACACCGGCTCCTGGCTGGTGTCCTGCGCCGTGGGGCAGGCCAGCGAGCTGGCAGCCGACCTTGACGGCATCGGCCGCACCTTGAAGGAGCAGCCGCCAGACCCCTGGCTGGCCACCCATGTGCAAAGCTTGCGCACCCGCGCCCACCAGTTGCACGCCGCCGCCCGCGCGGCCGACCACTTCCTTGAGCAAGACACGAACGAGGACCGCGACACCGGCTCCTGGCTCATCCCTTGCGCGCTCGGTCTGGCCGAGAAGCTGGCGGCTGAACTCGACGACGGCCCGGTCGGACCCAAACGCGGCGCTGCCGAGGCCACGGTGATCGACGCCGTCGACCCCGTGCGAAGCGCGTCCATGATGCGCGGCTGATTCAGCCGCCAGCCGCCGGTGTAGCAAGAACACTGCGCACCAGCGCCAGCAAGTCCTCGGTCATCCTTTCCTTGTTGAGCACGCCGCGAACCCCCAGTTGCTGCGCGCCGTCGTGCACCACGGCGTCGATGTGGCCGGAGCTGAGGATGACCGGCAGGTCAGCGCGTATCGCCCGCAACTCGGCGGCCACATCCAGCCCCGACAGCTCGGGCATGTTGAAGTCGGTGACGACAAGGTCGAAGTCATTGGGCGCCGCCGCCACCGCGGCCAGCGCCTGGCGGGCATCGACGAAGCTGCTGACACGATAGCCCGCCCGGCCCAGCATGAGCTCGGCCAGCAGCACCAGCGTCGTGTCGTCGTCGACGTAGAGCACATGGCCGCCACCACCCTCAGCGACGATGGGTTCGGCGGCGGCCGCCTCGGTCGTCGCCTCGGCATCGACCGAGGGCAGGTAGACGTGAAAGCCGCTGCCGCCGCCGATCTGGCTGTCCACCGTGATGCCGCCGCGGTGGGCGCCGACGATGCCGTGCACAGCGGCCAATCCCAGTCCGGTGCCCATGCCAACGGGCTTGGTGGTGAAGAAGGGCTCGAAGATCCGCGCCAGCGTCGCTTCGTCCA
>JAUYAJ010000134.1 GCA_030693565.1 Rubrivivax sp. | reverse complement strand
CATAGCCGCAGTCGTGCGCGACCCAGACCTGCTCGACGCGCACGACGCCGGTGTCTTCGTCGACCACCACCTCGACCACCTGGGCGGCGTAGGAGAAGCCGGCCGTGGAGCCGACGGCGGCACCGCGGAACTTGCCGCCCTGGGTTTCGGGCGGTGTCGACCAGGCGCCCTTGATGGTCAGCGTGCCGGCGTCGACGAGGGCGGCGTCGACCACCTGGGCGAAGCTCAGGCTGCGGTCGGTGCCGGTGACGCCGCAGTGCTCGCCGGCCCATTCGATGTCGTCTTCGCTGACCTCGAGCTTGCGTGCCGCCGCGGCGACCAGCACCTGCTTCATCGCCTGCGCGGCGCGGATGCCGGCGTTGCCGACCATGAACGAGACCCGCGACGAGTACGAGCCGTTGTCCTTGGGTGTCAGCGCGCTGTCGGTGGCGACGACGCGGATGCGGTCCAGCGGCAGCAGCAGCACTTCGGCCACGACCTGGGTCAGCAGCGTCGACGAGCCCTGGCCGATGTCGGAGGCGCCGGTCAGGATGGTGATGGCGCCGTCGAAGTCGAGCTTGAGGTTGACCACCGCGTGCGGCTCGCCGCTCCAGTGCACCGGCTTGGCCGAGCCCGAGACATAGTGCGAACAGGCCAGGCCCAGGCCGCGCCCGCGCGCCAGCCGGCCGCGGCGTTCGTTCCAGCCCGACGCGGCTTCGACCCAGGACAGGCATTCGGGCACGCCGTAGGAGTTGACCTGGAGGTCGTTGAGCGTGCGGTAGGGCGGCGCGATCAGGTTGGCGCGGCGCAGCGCGAACGGGTCCATCCCGAGTCCGGCCGCGGCTTGGTCGAGCAAGGCCTCGAAGGCATGGCGAACGTCGACCGCGCCGTGGCCGCGCATGGCACCGCAAGGCGGCAGGTTGGCGTAGACGCGCCAGCCCCGGTAGCGCACCGCGCCGACGCGGTACAGCGCGTGCAGCAAGGCGCCGGCATAGAGGATGGTGACCAGCCCGTAACCGCCGTAGGCGCCGCCGCGCTGCACGACCTCGCAGTCGACGGCCAGGATCTCGCCGCTGCGGGCGAAGCCGAGCTTGAGCCGGATGCCGGTCTGCGGCCGGCCGCGGTGGGTCAGGAAAGCCTCTTCGCGGCTGAGCTCGGTGCGCACCGCGCCGCCAGCGGCGCGCGCCAGCGCGGCGGTCACCATCTCGAAGTTGAGCGGCTCGACGCGGTGGCCGAAGCCGCCGCCGACGAAGGGCTTGACGACGCGGATGCGCGAGCTGTCCATGCCCAGCACCTGGGCCAGCGTCAGGTGCAGGTAATACGGCACCTGGGTCACCGAATGCACGGTCAGCCGGTCGCGCTCGGGCTCGTAGCTGGCCACCGTCGAGTTCAGCTCGATCTGGCCATGGGCGACCTCGGCGTAGTCGAAATGCTGTTCGACGACGAGGTCGGCAGCGGCGAAGCCGGCGTCGACGTCGCCGAAGTCCTGCTCGACCTGGCGCTCGATGTTGCCGGGTTTGTTGTCGTGCAGCAGTGCGGCGCCCGGCGCGCGCGCGTCGGCGGCGCTGAAGCTGGCCGGCAGCGGCTCGATGTCGAGCACGATGGCTAGCAGCGCGGCGCGCGCGCTGGCTTCGTCGACCGCGGCCACCGCGGCCAACGGTTCGCCGCGGTAACGCACCTTGTCGCGCGCCAGCGGCCATTCGTTCTGCGCGATCGGGATCACGCCGTAAGGCGCGGCGAAGTCCGCGCCGATGACGATGGCGCGCACGCCGGGCAGGGCGCGCGCGGCGCGCGTGTCGATGCCGACGATGCGGCCGTGCGCGACCGGGCTGCGCAGGATGGCCCCGACCAGGGTCGGGCCCAGCGGCAGGTCGGCGGTGTAGCGGGCGCGGCCGGTGACCTTCTCGATGCCGTCGATCAAGGGCGTGCGCTGGCCGGCGGCGTGGCCGCGCGATCGGGCCGGTGCGTCGCTGGTGGTGGCTGCGGCGGTGGCAGCGGGGGTGATGCGGGTGGCCTGGTCCATGGTCTCAGCCCCCCGCGGCGGCTTGCACCGACTCGATGATCTTCACGTAGCCGGTGCAGCGGCACAGGTTGCCGGCGAGCGCGTCGCGGATCTGGGCCTCGTCCGGGTCCGGGCAGCGGCGCAGCAAGGACTCGGCGGCCATGATCATTCCCGGCGTGCAAAAGCCGCATTGCGTGCCCAGCTTGTCGTGGAAGGCCTGCTGCAGCCGGCCCATGCGGCCGCCGACGGCCAGGCTCTCTATCGTCTCCACCGAACGGCCGGCGCAGCTGGCGGCCAGCGTCAGGCAGGCGAGCCGCGGCTCGCCGTCGACGAGCACCGTGCAGGCACCGCATTCGCCGCCGTCGCAGCCCTGCTTGGTGCCGGTCAGGCCCAGCGTGTCGCGCAGCAGGTCGAGCAGCAAGGCGTTGTCGGCCGCGGCCACGTCCTGTTCGCTGCCGTTCACGCGCAGGCTCAGCAGCTTCTTCCTGGCCATGGATCAGCCTCCTTTCGGGCGCAGGTCGCGCACGCGCACGGCCTTGCCTTGTGAGCGGGGCAGTGCCCCCGGGGGTTTGACGGTGACGGCGGTGCTGATGCCGACCATCGACTTGATGCGGTGCGCGACCTCGCGCGCTATCGCGCCGAAGCGCTCGCCCTCGACGCCGGGCGCGGCCTCGACCTCGACGCTGACGCCGTCCAGGCTGCCCTGGCGCTCGACGACGAGCTGGTAATGCGGCGCGATGCCCGGCAGCCCGAGCAGCACGGCTTCGATCTGCGACGGGTAGACGTTGACGCCGCGCACGATCAGCATGTCGTCGCTGCGCCCGGCCACGCGCAGCAGCCGCAGGTGGCTGCGGCCGCAGGCGCAGCGCGCCGTGCTGATGCGGGTGATGTCGCGTGTGCGGTAGCGCAGCATCGGCAGCGCCTGCTTGGTCAGTGTGGTGATCACCAGTTCGCCGGCCTGGCCTTCGGGCAGCGGCTGCAGGGTTTCGGGGTCGATCACCTCGAACAGGAAATGGTCCTCCCAGCCGTGCAAGCCGTCTTGCTGCGCGCATTCGACGGCGACTCCCGGGCCCATCACCTCGGACAAGCCGTAGTTGTCGATCGCCTGCACGCCCAGCCGGGCTTCGATCTCGCGCCGCAGCGCCTCGCTCCAGGGTTCGGCGCCGAACAGGCCGACGCGCAGCGCGCTGCGCCGCAGGTCCACGCCTTGCTGCTCGGCCAGCTCGGCGATCGCCAGCGCATACGAAGGCGTGGCGCAGAGCACGCGGGCGCCGAAGTCGACGATGAGCGCGATCTGGCGCTCGGTGGCGCCGCCCGACATCGGCACGACGACGGCGCCCAGGCGCTCGGCGCCGTAATGCGCGCCCCGGCCGCCGGTGAACAAGCCGTAGCCGTAGGCGTTGTGGATGACGTCGCCGGGGCGCGCGCCGGCGCAGTGCAGGGTGCGTGCCATCAGCCCGGCCCAGGTGGCCAGGTCGGCGGCGGTGTAGCCGACGACGGTGGGCTTGCCGGTCGTGCCCGACGAGGCGTGCAGCCGCGCCAGGCCGGCGACGGGGCGCGCAAACAGGCCGAACGGGTAGTGGTCGCGCAGGTCGGCCTTGACGGTGAAGGGCAGCCGGCGCACATCGGCGAGCGAATGCAGGTCCTCGGGCACGACGCCGGCCTCGGCGAGCCGGCGCCGGTGCAGCGGCACGTGGTCGGCAGCGTTGCGCAGCGTGGCGCGCAGGCGTTCGAGCTGCAGCGCGGCGAGCTGTTCGCGCGGCATCGTCTCGACGGCTTCGTCGAAATAGGCGTGCGCGCCGGTTTCCTTGGCGGCGGCTACTTTGTCCATCGTGATCGCGGCCATCGGGGTTCTCCGCAGGTGGGCTGGGTTGGTGCGGGTCAGGCCCGCTGGCCCCGGACCGGCAGCTGGACCAGCGCAAAACCCTGGTTGAAGCCGGCACGTGTGACCAGGCAGTGCTTGAGCGCAGCGCCGGCCGCGGCGGCCGCCAGCCCGGCGA